>JAGREQ010000058.1 GCA_020446465.1 Novosphingobium sp.
CAAGGATACGCCCGAACGGCTTGCCAAATCGCGCGTGTGGATTGTCGATCCTGTCGATGGAACACGCGAATATGGCGAAGGTCGCACGGATTGGGCCGTGCATATCGCGCTGTGTGTCGATGGCGTGGCGACGGTGGGCGCTGTTGCTCTTCCCGGCTTGACCGAGGTCTGCCGCAGCGATGTGCCGCGCTGCCTTGCCCCTGCGGGCGCGCCGCTGCGTATGGTGGTCAGCCGCACACGCCCTGCCGCAGAAGCCGTCGCTGTGGCTGAGGCTATCGGTGCGGACCTTGTCCCCATGGGCAGCGCAGGCGCCAAGGCCATGGCCGTGGTGCGCGGCGAGGCGGATATCTACCTCCACTCTGGCGGGCAATATGAATGGGACTCAGCCGCCCCTGTCGCCGTGGCGGCTGCGCATGGCCTCCACTGTTCGCGCATTGATGGATCGCCGCTCACATATAACCAGCCTGACACATATATGCCGGACCTGCTGATCTGCCGTGCAGAACTGGCAAACGAAGTTCTTGCACAGGTCCGCAATCTGTCCGCTGGCTGATCCGGCGAGTCCCCGGCCAGCGCCCGATTACTGCGGAAACATGCGCCGGATTGGATCGCGGTCATTCAGACCCGCTTCGATCGCGACCCGGATCGCCTCGGCCGTATGCTGCAAACCCATCCGCTTCATCAGGTTGGAGCGGTGAATTTCAACCGTGCGCGGGCTGATGGAAAGTGATCGACCAATTTCCCGGTTCGGCATTCCGCTTGCGATGCATGAAAGCACCTGCGTTTCACGCCGGCTGAGTTGTTCGACAAGGCCACGCGCATGATATTCGCGCCTTTTGCGTGAAACACCGCCGCGCTCATCGTTTTCTGATCGGGCAATTGCCTGTTTCAAATCCTGAAAGGTAAAGGGCAAGGCCAGAAAGTCGCTCGCCCCATCCTGCACTGCCCGGACGACTTGTGGCGGGGTTGGTCGTCTGGAATAGGCGATAAGCGGCATCCACAAGCCCCTGTCGCGCATGGAAACCATCGCATCCACGACGGCATCGGGTTCGTCGTGAATCAAGATCGCATCCTCACTCCCCCAGTTTGAGGAGATTTCGGATACCGATTCAAATGGCGTTGCCGAAACAGCCATTTTCGAAAGTGCAAAGCACAGTTGGCCACGACGCCGACAATCCGTATCGATCAGTGCGAGGCGCATGGCAATCACCCGGCCCGTCCGTCGCCAGCCGCAGAGCGGTCCGCACCCTTGGTGCGCTGCGCTGCGTGCTGCTGCAACTGGATGACCCATTCGCCCAACTGATCGAACGGGAGGGGGTTAATGAAGTTAAGCCCGGCCACCCCCGGTTGCGTCCAGCGGACCACGGCCTTTTTCGGCTCCATCCCGTCCAGAAGTATGGTGACTTCGTCAGACGGGCGCAAATAAGACGTGCGGACCTTCAACCCCTTCTGGGATATGTCCTGTAACTCGGCATAGACCGGGCGACCGTCCACAATGACTTGCGCAGCCGTCGGAATTTGCAACCGCGGCGCCCGGATAGACTTGCCGCCCTGCGGAAGACCGGCAAGGCCCGCGAGCACCTCCGGCACGTTGATTGACGTGGCGAACTGTATGCCGATCATCCGGTCCCTCGACCAGGCAACTTTCCCCGCGACCTTGAGGATTTCGTTAAACTGCACACTGACGCGCGTGCCTTCGGCAAAGTGCGTGTAAAACTTGCCCATCATCCCTTCGGGCGAAAGGTTTCTGACAAGGCAGAAACCGGCAATGTCGTCAGTTTCGATAAGAACAGGGCGATAGACCGTCGCCGTTCGCGCATCAGAACGCCGGTCTGCAAATTGCCCTGGCTCACCCTCTTCCATGAGCTATCTCCGCCACAGGCTTTCGCTCTTGAGACACCGGCACTGTCAGCCCAGCACCAGGAACAGGACGTTGATGACACTGGCAGCATAGACCGCGCTGATTAACCAGAACTCCCAATACATCCTTTTCTCTTCCCCGGCATTTGACCTTGTGCCCATGCCATTCGACACATCGCCGGAGTCAATGCCGTGTCCATCACGATCAAGATGTGCCGACGCGCTGCCCCAGCCACCGAACGAACCCGGTTGCGATTCGGATTCGTTCGATGTGCGATTGCGACCAGAAGTTTTTCCATGCTTTTGCATGACTTCCTGATCTCGCAGAGCCATGCGCCGCGGAAGTGTGATACAGTATTATGATACCTCTTATTAGCATGATACTGTATCGCATTATCGAAATTTCAGGTTTTGTAAGGCGCTGAATTGCGTGGTTTATCAATTGAAATCCACACTTACGCTCAATGTCGGCATGGTGAGACGGTGGACCCGCGAGTCGCAATGTGTCACCTACCTGCCCGGTCGCAATAAACGTATCATGTCCGGGTCAACCGGATGCCTTTTGTATGAACTGGCTTGTTTCGTCATGGCAAAGAACCGGGAGATATAGCCTTGCTTGACGACAAAGCGCAGGATGACAGCATAGCCAGAATCCGGCATGCCGCCGAAAGCGTGCTGGCTGATAGTGTTTTCCAAAGATCGCCGGTTCTCTCCCGCCTGCTGACTTACCTTGTGGACATGACAGCGCAGGGCGCGCCGTTGAAGTCCTATACGATTGCTGTCGATGCCCTGGGCAAGACTGTCGACGATCTGGACGACCCGGATACTTATGCGCGCGTTGCCGTTGCACGGCTGAGAAAAGCGCTGACGAGCCATTATGCCGCCCATCCCGCGGATGAAGAAATTTTCATCGATTCCGGCTCCTATATGGTCCAGATCAGGGACGCGCCCGCTAATCAAGGGAGGGCGGAACGCGAGGTTACGCCAAGTTCCGGCCTGCCGAGACGGCTGGTGGAGCATCTGCAGCATTTCCGCTGGCGTTATGCAGCAGGGTGCCTCGTCGTTATCAGCGCTCTCGCCGTGTTCATGCTCCTCGACAAACGACAGGATCAACGCATCTGGACGGCAGACAATTTCCCGACTGTTGCCATCGTTCCAGAACGCAGCGGCCAGGCAAAAAATCAGGCCGAACAAGATCTCAGCAACTACCGCCTGGCCTTGCGCGACGTGCTGCAAAGTTATTATGGATTCAGGCTGGTCGATGCGACCAAGTCCGCAACCGACTATGAAATCCGGCTGCAAGTAAACAGGGCGGCAGGCAAGCGCATAGAATCGCTCTCACTTGTTGAAGCGCAGAGCGAACGGCTCGTCTGGTCCGACCGTTACGAAATCAGCAGTGCACAAAAGATTGAACACGTGGCTATCGCTGCGGCGGCGGAAATCGGTGGCCCCGGTGGCGCGTTGCACAGTTTTGCCCGTGGCCAGCACATAGAAACGCAAAGCCCATACGGCTGCTGGTTGCGCTTCACCGCGTCAATCCAGACTTACAAGACAATCGGCGACCACGAACTCCATAATTGCGCGGCGAAGTGGTATGCCGTGGCCGAAGAGCATCCCATAGCCGCATTCCTGCGTAGCTGGACACTAGCCAACGAGGGGATGGCAAAACTCAATCCCGCATCCCGGCTTGCCAACCTGAATGAAGCACTGGATGTGGTGCACCGGGCTTCAGCGCTCAATCCCGACAGCGCCATGCTCTATTTGACGGAAATGCGCACCTATTCATTCCTTGGCGATCAGAATCTGGTCCGGCAGTCGGCGATGAATGCGCTCACCAAGGCAGCAGGCAACCGCGTTGTGAAAGGAATGGCCGCCAGTTGGCTGGTGTTCTGGAACATTCCTGACGGGGCAGACCTTCTCCAGACACTTGAGGATGAGGAAGGCCCTCCCTATCCATGGGAATGTGCAGGCCGTTTCGTTGTCGCCATGATGCGGGATGATGTTCCCCAGGCGGGCCGGATGTTGGCTCACCTGAGAACCTACATGTCGGGCCAACCATTACTTCTCCTGTTTGAGGCAGCCTATGCCGGGCGCACCGGAAACCGGAAAGAGGCTCAGCAAGCGCTGGACGCCTTGCGTCCGTTTCCAAGGGGGCTTGCCGTCAGCCCAGAAGACATCATCGAACGTCTGCCTGCCGCCCCCGAAGTGAAAACGGAGCTGGCGCACTGGATATTCTACAAGGGTCCACAAAACGGTTAGGCTACCCGCCATCAAAACTGCGCGTAGGTCACACAGTCGGGTGGCCATGCGGAATAGTCAGCTCCACGCGAAGGCCAGGGGCATTGTCCTGAAAATCAAGCGTGCCGTGGTGGTGGGCGACAATCGCGGCAACGAGGCTGAGACCAAGACCTTCGCCCGGTAAGGCCTGCGCGTCCTCGCCCCTGAAGAACCGTTCGGCCAGCCGTTCATTCTCACCCGGACGCAAACCGCACCCTGAATCCGACACCACGATTGCCGCCGCATCCGTCCGGTTCTCGATCCGCAATTCGATCACACCCCCGGCAGGCGTGTGTTTCAAGGCATTGTCTAGCAGGTTCGATATCACCTGAAACAACAGATCAGGGTCTGCCCGTGCGGTAACATCCGGCTCCATGTCAAGGCGAAGCGCAACGCCCTTTGCTTCGGCAGCAGGCGCATAAAGTTCACAGGCATCGACACCAATGATCGAAAGGTCCACGTTACAAAAGTTGTCATCGTGTCGCCGCCCTTCGATGCGGGCGATACGCAGCAACGCGTTGAAAATCGATTCCAGCCGGCTCGCTTCATCCAGCGCGCCCGCGATGCTGGAACGCAGCGCAGGATCATCTCCGGAATTTTTATCCAGCGTTTCCAGTTTGACCTTGAGCCTTGCAAGCGGTGTTCGCAGTTCATGGGCAACATCATCGGAAACCCGGCGCACCGATTCAAACAACTGCTGATTGCGCGCCAGCATCAGGTTGAGCGTATTCGCCAGCCGGTCAAAATCATCGCCCTTGCCCGCAATGGCAACCCTGCCCCCCAGATCGCCCGCCATGACCTGACGCGCCGTGGTGGAGATGGAACGGAGCCGCCGTCCGATTGTCCGGCTCATGAACAAGCCGCCAGACAGGCCAAATGCGAGCGTCAGGCCCAAAACCCACGGTAACAAGGTAACAAGCGTTTCATCCAGATCCTCGACATCCTCTGCATCGCGTCCGACAATCAGGCGCGCCCCGTCGGGAAGCACACCGGCGCGGGACAATGCGCTGAAATCCTGCTCGTCGCCTTCTGTGTAAACGTCCGCCTCGATCGAGAACCAGCCGCTGATCGGCTGTGACGGCCAGCTTGGCAGGTTGCCCGAAATGAGGTCACCTTCGGGGGAAATGTAGGCATGAAATGCCCGCCGCGGACCGGCAATCCTGATCCGTTTTTCAAGAGCGGCGACAAGCGCCTTGCCACCATGCGTTATATAAGTCTGCGAAAGCGTGCCATATTCAGCATTGACTTCATCGCGGATCTGATCGAGCGGCCGCGAAATCGCCACCCAGTAATAGACGGCCGACAGCAGCAGCATCGACAGGCTCAAAAGCGCGGCATAGGAAATGGCCAGACGAAACGACAGCGTTCGCCAGAATTGCCGCATCATGCGCGCAAAACATAACCCGTGCCGCGCACGGTGTGAATTAGTGGCGCAGCACTGTCGCGGTCGATTTTCTGGCGCAAGTTACTGATATGCTGGTCAATGATGTTGGTTTGAGGGTCGAAGTTATAATCCCATACCTGTTCAAGCAACATGGCTCGCGTAACCACCCGGCCTGCATTGCGGGCAAGGCATGACAGAATGCGAAACTCGCGCGTGGTCAGTTCGATGCGGGCCGCGTCCCGTGTCACGCTATGCCCGGCAAAGTCGATAACCAGATCGGCAACGCGAATTTCGCTGGACGTTTCCGGTGCTGCCACGCGCCGTCTGCCGAGCGCCTCGACCCGTGCAAGCAGTTCTGAGAACGCAAAAGGTTTGGCCAGATAATCATCGCCCCCGGCGCGCAATCCCTTGACCCTTTCATCCACCTCGCCAAGCGCGCTGAGCAAAAGCACCGGCGTATCGCTATCGACAGCGCGAAGGGCGCCCAGAATCTTGAGTCCGTCCACACCCGGCAACATCCGGTCGAGAATGATGACGTCATATTGTTCCGATGCAACGCGCACCAGCCCATCCCGGCCATCGCTGCATCGTTCAACGACGTGGCCGGACTGGCCCTGCCCGCTCGCGATGTGCCGCGCAAGATCGTCATCATCCTCGACAAGCAGGATATGCATAAATCCGAAGGCCTTCTGTCAACGGCGCGTGCGACACCACGCGGCAGACACTAGCCGGTAGCGGCAGTGCGGATCAATGGCGGGAACGCGGCGAACCGTTCCCACGAACATGGGCAAATTCTCATAAAGCCTCCATTCGGCCCTGAAGCCAGCGCGCAAACGATGCCCGCATGGCCTGCCCGTTCGCTCTTTGCCGCCCGTTTTTGCGGCTTTGGATGCTGCCATGACGCCGCGCCTGCATGTGCCGGCAATCGGCGGCCCCCATCAGTTTGCCCATTTTCTGCCGATAGCTTTTGAACTGGCCGCGCGGGGATCAGCCAATGTCACGATCTTTGTGCCAACACAGCAGGACAAACAGGACCTCACCGAATTTGCGCGTTCAGTTGGCATGGCCCTCCCCCCAACCATCATCATGGACCTGCCCGACACAATCGAACGCATCGTTCCAGCGCAAATGGAAAAACTGGCCCGTCTGCTGACGTGGGCTTCGCGATTGCGGGACTGCGAAGCCATCCTCTGTGCCGAGCGGACCAGCACGATCCTTAAACGCCTGCCGGGGCGCTGCCCGCCGCTTATCCATATCCCGCATGGTGCCGGTGATCGCGCGGTCGGTTTTGAAAAGCGTTTTCGTCTGTTCGATCAGGTTCTGGTCGCAGGCCCGAAAGATCGTGAACGGCTTATTGCCGAAGGCGTGGTTTCCGAAGGCGCCTGCACTGTCAGCGGCCCGATCAAGGTCGCCTCTGTGCTGAAAGCGCACAACAGGCGCCCGGCCATATTTGCCAACGATCGCCCGGTTATCCTCTACAACCCGCATTTCAGCCCGCACCATTCATCCGCAGAAACATTCACCCGCCGCCTTGCATCGGCGATTGTCGATGATGGCCGCTACAACCTCATTATCGCGCCCCATATTCGCATGGCGCAGCACTGGGACGCGGCGCGCCGGGCTGACTGGCAGGCCATGGCCGTGGCGGACCGAGTGCTGGTTGACCTTGGCTCTCCGCGGTCAATCGACATGACCTATACGCTGGGCGCAGATCTATACATCGGGGACGTCAGCAGTCAGGTTTATGAATTTCTGGTGCGGCCACGACCTTGCCTTTTCATCAATGCCCATGATGCCGACTGGGAAGATAGCGAAAGCTACGCCATGTGGCGCTTTGGCGAGGTCGTCCCTGCAAATTGCGATATTCCAGCAGCGATAGATCGCGCGTTCAAACAGCACGATCTTTACCGGCAAGCACAAGTCACCCGTGCCCGTGCGGCGCTGCATGGTCTGGACTGGGACAGTGCTGGCAACCCTCTCTTTTCCCATGGCGATCCCGTGGCAAACGGCGCCAGCTTCATCGAAGCCTATATGCAAAACCATAGCGTCGAGCGCCCTCCACAAAGCATCCCGTTCTGGAGGCGGTTGCGCAAAGCCAGCGCATAGTCCACTTGCCCGTGAATGAGCCTTGACGCCAGACCTGCGGACACCCGTTCTCCGCTCAAACGCATTGCCGCCAACACGGCATGGCTGCTGGGCGGCAAGGGCTTTGGCGCGGTCTGCGGGATCATCTATCTTGCGATCCTGACGCGTTCGCTCGGCGTAAAGGATTTCGGGCACTTTTCGCTTATCTTCGGCACCGCACAGGCGCTCATTGCCCTTGCCGGCTTTGAAACATGGCGAGTGGTTGTCCGCTATGGTTCAGACCACATCCATCAGGGGGAATGGGACAGGTTTGGCCGTCTGGCCATGGCCTGCGGGCTGCTTGACGCGGCAGGGGCCATGATCGGGTCTGTTGTGGCATTTCTGGTGATCTTTGGCTTTGCCGACAGCCTTGACCTCAACCCGGCCTATATCGGCCCGGCCTTCTGGTTTTCCTGTGCGATGTTGTGGGCGTTGGTATCCGCGCCGACCGGCGTTTTGCGTGCCTTGCACCGCTTCGACCGTGCCGTCTATGTCGAGGCAATCGTGCCGCTGGGCCGCCTGGTCGCGGCCTTGCTGATCTGGTGGACCGGGCCTTCTGTCATCCGTTACCTGATCGCATGGGCGCTGATCGACCTGATCGAAGCGGGGTTTTATTGGGTCACGGCACGGCGCCTGTGTCCCCAGGCGATAAACGTGCGAAACCTGCGCCTCTGGCGTTTGGCTTTGACCGAAAATCGCGGCCTTGTGCGCTTCGCACTGGTGACACATGCCGGTGGGACGATCGACGCGATCATGCGCCACGGGCCATTGCTGGCGGTGGGCGGGCTGGTCAGCACGAAAGCTGCGGGCCTCTATCGCCTCGCCAGCCAGTTGACGCAGGCAATGGGCAAACTGTCTTCGCTTCTGACACGTTCGGTTTATGCCGAAGTGGCGCATGTAAAGGCATCATCCGGGCCGGAAAACCTCCGCCGCCTCGCCTTGCAGACAAGCGCCATTGCCGCCCTTGCCGGAGGCCTGACAACGGCACTGGCCTGGGCCTTCGGGGAAGAGCTGCTTGGCCTGATCGGCGGCGCGGCTTTCGAACAGGGCGCAAGCATACTCATCCCGCTTGCCGTGGCAGGAAGTTTTGAACTGGCGAGCGTGGTATTTGAACCAGTTCTCCATTCCACCAATGCAGCAGGCCGCGCGCTCATGGCCAGGATCAGCGGAGTCATTGCCATGACGCTGGGCATCTTTCTTGTCTTCGCCCAAAATGCCGAAGGCATCGCATGGTCAGTCGCCCTGGGCAGCGCGACGACCTATTGCACGCTGGCCCTGCTGGCGCTGCAGCGTGTTTCAAGGCCGCACTGACCGCAGGCCCCTATGCATCGCCAGCCACGCAACGCTTGCTGCTTTTAGATAATTGCTTCAAGAACATAAACTGTTCCAAAAGTTGCACGCTCAGGCAATGATCCTTCCCCTTTCGATAAAGCCTCCATCGCAATGAAAGAATTGATGCACCCGACCCGCGTGGTCCCGGCAGCCTTTCTCTCAGCCATCGGGCTGGGCACCTTGTTGCTGATGCTGCCGTTCGCCACAGCAACAGGGCGCGGTGCGGACTTCGTGACGGCATTCTTCACGGCAACGTCGGCAATTTGCGTCACTGGCCTCATCACTGTCGATACGCCGACCTACTGGTCTGCTTTCGGGCAAGTGACGATCATGCTGCTGTTCCAGATCGGCGGGCTTGGCATCATGACGGCGGCAACCTTGCTCGGCCTTGTTGCCGGGCGACAGTTGAGCCTGTCGGGTCAGGCGATTGCCCTGACAGAACATGGCCACCTCAACCGGTCCGAGGCAGTCAGTCTTATGAAACTGGTCTTCATCGTCAGTATCGCGATAGAAGCGATTGTGGCGTTCTGCCTGTGGCTGCGCTGGTGGCTGGGGCACGGGATGAAGGCGGGCGAGGCGGCA
>JAGREQ010000005.1 GCA_020446465.1 Novosphingobium sp.
CCTGCATTGGAAACCGCGGCGGCCAGTTCGGCGCGCCCCACCCACATCATGCCACCCTGAACGACCGGGTGTTCAATCCCCAGAAGTTGGGTGATCCGCGTCGTGATCGTCATGTCAGAGCGCCTCCACAATGGTGACGTTGGCAATGCCGCCGCCTTCGCACATTGTCTGCAGGCCATACTTGCCGCCCCGCGCCTTCAGCGCATGAATCAGGGTGGTCATCAACTTGGCACCACTTGCGCCCAGAGGGTGACCCAGTGCGATAGCACCGCCATTGACGTTGAGCTTGGCCGGGTCTCCTCCCAATTCCTTGAGCCAGGCCATCGGCACACATGCGAAAGCCTCATTCACTTCGAACAGATCAATGTCACCAAGCGTCATGCCTGTTTTTTCCAGAGCGAGACGGGTTGCCCGCAGCGGCTCTTCCAGCATGATGACCGGATCGCCGGCCGTTACCGAAAAATGATGCAGTCGCGCCAGCGGGGTGAAGCCATGATCCTTCAACGCCTTTTCATTGACGATCATCACGCTCGCACTGCCATCTGTCATCTGGCTGGCATTGGCCGCCGTGATCGAGCCTCCCTCTTCCAAAGGATCAAGCGAACCGATTTTTTCCAGCGAAGCATCGAAGCGCACGCCTTCATCCTGTGCGAATGTGCCATGTTCTGTCTCGAACGCGACGATTTCATCCGCGAATGCACCCGCTTCGATAGCGGCAGCGGCCTTCTGATGGCTTGCCAACGAAAAGCGGTCCATGTCCTCCCGGCTGAAACCGTATTTGTCAGCGATCATCTGTGCGCCCTGAAACTGGCTGAACTGCGGCACACCAAACCGCTGCTGGATAGACTTTGAAAACGGTCCCTCACCAATCCCAAGTTTGGCGTAAGTCGTGATGTTGGAAAACATCGGAACCCTGGTCATACTTTCGGTTCCGGCGGCAATCACGATGTCCTGCGTTCCGCTCATCACGGCTTGCGCTGCGAACTGGATGGCCTGTTGCGAAGACCCGCATTGACGATCGATCGTCACAGCAGGGACAGTCTGCGGCAAGCTGGAGGCAAGAACGCAGTTACGGCCAAAGGCATTGGCCTGTTCGCCACCCTGCGTTACGCAGCCCATGATGACATCATCAATGGCGTTCGGGTCCACGCCGCTACGATCAACCAGTGCATCAAGAACAGCCGCGCCGAGATCAGCGGGATGCGTGGCTGCAAAGGCTCCCTTGCGTTTGCCTCCAGCGGTTCTTGCAGCAGCAACGATATAGGCTTCGGTCATTGCATCAAACTCCTCAAATTGTTTTTAACTACGCCTGCCTGCCGCTGGCGCTCAGTTGCATTTTTCCATTGCCGCAAGCGCCAGATCGACGATGCGCGGATAGGCTTTCGCGCGTTCACGCGCTTTTTCATTTGCCGCTGTCCCTCTTGCCACGCGGCCTTTGATACCGTGGAAGATCGCGGCCAGCCGGAAGAACTGGAACGCAATGTAGAAATCCCAGTTGGGGATCGCCCCGCGCCCCATGCGCTGACAGTAAGCCGCGACGTATTCTTCCTCCGTCGGGATATTCAGGGCTGCAAGGTCAGCATTCGCCAACCCAGCAACAATATCAGGCGGCATTCGATACATCATCGCGTTGTAGGCAAAATCGGCCAGCGGATGCCCCAGTGTCGAAAGCTCCCAGTCCAGAACCGCGATGACGCGCGGCTCGGTTGGGTGGAAGATCATGTTGTCGACCTTGAAATCACCATGCGCCACACTGGTTTCGTCACCGGGCGGGATATTATCAGGCAGCCATTCGATCAGCCGGTCCATTCCGGCGTCCCTGCCCGCTTCCTCATCCGCCAGATACTGTTTCGTCCAGCGCCCGATCTGGCGTTCGAAATAATTTCCCGGCTTGCCGAAATCGCCAAGCCCTGCTGCTACATAATCGACCTTGTGCAAGGCCGCGATGGTAGCATTCATCGCATCGAAATAGGCCGGGCGCTCCTCCCGGCTGACATCGGGGAAAGTCGCATCCCAGAAGATGCGCCCCTCCACCATTTCCATGACGAAGAACCACGTCCCGATCACGCCGTCGTCAGTGCAAACACCAAATACCCGCGGCACGGGAAAGCCTACCTTGCCAAGCGCGGCCATGGCTTTTGCCTCGCGCTCTACGGCATGGGCGCCTTTCAACAGCTTGCCCGGCGGCTTGCGCCGAAGCACATAATTACGCCCCGGCGTCACCAGTTTGTAGGTCGGATTGGATTGCCCGCCCTTGAACTGCTCTATCGTCAGCGGTCCGGCATACCCTTCCACGTTGGCTTCCATCCACGCGCCAAGAGCGGCTGCGTCGATTTCGAAACCTTCACGAACGGTCGTCGTGCCGGTGTTGGTGGCTGCAATGGCATCAGTCATGGCTGGCCTGGCTCTCTCTCCATTCACGCTTGATCTTTTTTGCAAGCGACCATTTGTGAACTTCTGTTGGGCCATCGTAAATCCGAAACGCGCGAATTTCACGGAAAACCTGTTCCACGATTGTCTGGTCGGTCACACCCGTGCCGCCCATTACCTGGACGCAGCGATCAGCCACGCGCATCAACGCTTCTGATACCGCAACCTTGGCCATGGAGCTTTCGACCGTGCCCATCTCACCACTATCGAGGACAGAAGCGCACCAGAAAATCGTCAGTTCAGCCTGTTTCAGATCAATCCGGTTTTCCGCCAGCATGAAGCCAACGCCTTCATGATCTATCAGTGTCTTGCCAAAAGCCGTGCGCCGGCAGGCGTAATCGGTCGCGATTTCATGCGCGCGCAGACACGCACCCAACCAGCGCATACAATGCGACAGGCGCGCAGGGCTGAGGCGCACTTGCGCATATTTGAAGCCCTCACCCGCCTCGCCCAGCATCTGGCTGGACGGCACGCGCAGATTTTCAATTGTCAATGTCGGGTGGCCACCCGGCATAGAGTTATCAATCGTGTTGGGGACATAATCGACACGGATCGCCGGATCGGGCAAATCGACCAGGAACATGCAGGCCCCGCCTTCGCTTTGCGGATCGACGGATTTGGCCATTACGATGCCGACTTGTGCGCTCGGCGCGCTGGTGATGAAGCATTTGCGCCCGTTGATTACCCAGTCACTGCCATCGCGTCGGCAGGTCGTTTGCATCATGGACGGGTCCGAGCCAGCACCACTATCTTCGGCAGGTTCGGTCATGAAGAAAGCCGAAGTCGCGCGGCCTTCGACCAGCGGATCAAGAAAACGACGCTTGATCTCGGCATTGCCGACATGGCTTAGCAGATACATGTTGCCTTCGTCCGGCGCACCGACATGGAACGCAAGCGGCCCCAATGGCGACAATCCCGAACGGATCAGCACATGCGCGGTATCCACCTGATTAAGGTGCGATCCGTCAGCGCGGATGTGAGGGGTCATCAGCCCCGCTTCACGGGCCATGTTGCGCAGTTCTGTGGCAAACCCGGCTGTCGGGCAGCCGTGATGATCGCGCGGCGCGGTCTTTTCCAGCGGCACGATTTTCTCGCGCACGAAAGCCTCAACCGCTGTTCCGATTTTCAGCGCTTCATCGCTGACTGTGGCTGTAATGCTCATTTCGGTGCCATCCTGATTGCGCCGTCAAGGCGGATTGTCTCACCATTCAGCATCGGGTTGGAAACGATCTGCTCCACCATCAGAGCATATTCATCGGGATCACCAAGGCGGCTGGGGAATGGTACCTGCCTGCCGAGCGAATCCTGCGCCTCTTGCGGCAAGGAAGCGAGCAGCGGGGTCAGGAACAGCCCCGGTGCGATTGTCATGACACGAATGCCATAACGGGCAAATTCGCGTGCGATTGGCAATGTCATCCCAACCACGCCGCCTTTCGACGCAGCATAGGCAGCCTGTCCGATCTGCCCATCGAACGCGGCAACGCTGGCCGTGTTGATGATCACACCGCGTTCTTCCGCACCGACAACATCGGCATCATGAATGCGCGCCGCAAACTTTGACAGGACATTGAAACTCCCGACAAGGTTGATGTTCACGATTTTCGTGAAGTCTGGCAGCGGAATGGCGTTACCATCGCGGCCAATCACTTTGGCGGGCGGGCCAATGCCTGCACAATTGACAAGAATGCGGGCCTTGCCATTCACAGCCTCGGCCTCTTCGATCGCGTTCTGGACAGCAGCTTCGTCCGTCACGTTGACCGCGGCAAAACGCCCGCCGATTGCCTTGGCATGGGCTTCGCCGAGGTCCGCGTTAAGATCGAAAATAGTGACCTTTGCACCCGCTTTTGCAAGCCGCGCGGCAGTCGCTCCGCCCAGGCCGGAAGCTCCGCCGGTGACAATTGCAGCCAATCCTTCAATTTGCATCGTATCCTGTCCTTTTTTCAGCCGAATTTATGTAATTGCATGGGTGATGGCGACGCCTAGGCGGCGTGGACAAATTCCGTGTGAGCCACGGTTCGTGACCATTCGGGCGCTGACAAGGCGCGAAGCTGCAGGAAGAGCGGGCCTCTTTCCAGGCGGAGCAACGCTGTCAGCGCCCGAATGGGCCGAACCCACCTGTGGGCCGTGTCTAAAAACGTCATTTCAGCGTCGTTCGTCCTCGAATATGCTGGCATGTCCTTCGTTCTCACTCCTCGAACTGACGTTTTTGACCTCCGGCCGTGACCGCGCGGAATTTGTCCACGCCGCCTAACAAGCGGGCGCTCTTGTCTTCCACCTTCAGGTGTTGCGGTGCAAGCTGGAGTATGGGCAGCACCGTAAACGATTCTGCAAATCCAGAGTCATCTCAAATTCTATGATGTCGTGGAAATATCATCTCAAACATTTGGGTGGCGCAGAGGGGGCATTTACGAAGTTGCTCACGATAATTAATTAATTTATTGATATATAATAAAAATATACAAGATTTCCACTTTGGCGCCATTCAGATTTCAGGTTGACCATAAAATTTTACTCCACACATGTGTTGACCGCCTGCCTGCCTCGTGGCAAAGTTTGCTGCAAAGGGAGTTGGTATGTCGCAATCTGTAGACATTATCGTGGTCGGTGCAGGCTTCGCAGGTCTGAGGGCCCTTTACACATTTCGCGAACTTGGTTTTACCGTCAAGGTGCTTGAGCGCGACGATGAAATAGGCGGTGTCTGGAATTTTAATCGCTATCCAGGCGCGCGCTGCGACGTGGAAAGTTTCGATTATTCCTACCGTTTCTCCAGGGAGCTTGAGCAGGAATGGCGATGGAGTGAGCGTTATGCGCAACAACCTGAAATTCTGGAATATATCCGCCATGTGGCGGATCGGTTCGATCTGCGGCGTGATATCGAACTCAACACGAGTGTGATGCGCACGGAGTTTGATGAAACTGCCTCGCGATGGACAGTCGATTCTGATGATGGCCGGAGCTGGAATGCAAAGTATCTGATACTTGCCATGGGGCAGCTTTCGACACCTAAAGGCACGGTTTATCCGGGCCAGGACGATTTCGATGGGCAGGTTATTTACAGCGCACAATGGCCGCGTGATGGCGTGGACTATGCCGGTAAACGCATTGCAATTATCGGCACCGGGTCGTCTGGTGTGCAGATGACGCCGGTGATCGCAAAGACGGCAAAACACCTCACAGTGTTTCAGCGAACGGCCAATTACTCCATTCCCGCAGCCAATGCACCTATGAGTGACGAAGAAGATGCTGCGGTGAAGGCTAACTATGCCGAACGGCGCGATCAGGCGAGAAACTCACCCAGTGGTCTTGGCTTTGTGCCTGATCGCAGGTCGGCCAGCGAAGTTCCCATGGACGAGCGTGAAGAGGCGTTTGAAAAGGCCTGGCATCGGCTGGGATTTGGTTTTGCATTGGTTTTTAAGGATATTCTTCTGGATGAAAAGTCCAATGCGATCGCATCGGACTTTGTGCGACGAAAGATTGCCGAAAAAGTTAAAGATCCTTGGACCCGTGAAAAGCTGACGCCGTGCAAATTTCCCTTTGGCACCCGCCGGATTTCGGTGGATGGCGGTTACTTCGAAGCCTTCAATCGCGATAACGTCGAACTGGTTGATATATCCGAGACTCCTATAGAGAGCTTCAGCAAGACCGGCATCAAGACAACCGACGGCATCTTCGATTTTGACATCGTTATTTATGCGACGGGTTTTGATGCTTTCACAGGTTCACTGTTCAAACCTCTGATCATGGGTAAAGACGGGCTGACGCTGAAGGAAAAATGGGCGAACGGACCCGTGACCCAGCTAGGGCTGGCGGTGAACGGCTTTCCCAACATGTTCATTATTCAGGGACCGGGCAGCCCGTCCTTGCTGGCCAATGTTCTGCTGTCAGCAGAGGACCAGATTGATTGGCTTGCTACGCTGCTGACCAAGGCCCGTGACGAGAATATTGATCAGGTTGAAGCGACGCATCAGGCTGAGCTTGATTGGGTTGACTATGTAAACGAGCGGGCAAAGGAAACACTCTACTTACAGACGCCCTCGTTTTACAATGGAGCAGAAATGCCAGGAAAACCGCGTGTTTTCATGCCATATTCGGGCGGGGTGCGCCATTATCGTCTGATGATGGAGCGTTGCGCCGAGAAAGGTTACGAAGGCTTTGATCTCCGGCGTGAGCCAGCGCAGGCGATTATAGACTGACGCTGATTGCTTGCCTCTCCTGTCAGCAGGCCTGATAACGGATGTTTGAGCACGAGTGACAAGCCAAGGTAGTGAATTTCAAATGACCTGATGGTCAAGAGGAGTCTGGCGCAGGTGCTGTTCCAGCTCATGCCAATCTGCACCGCGCCCCAAAAGCAGTGCCTGCTTTTGAAGATTGCGAAACCGGCCCAGAACCTCGTTGCCGAAGTCGGTTACTTTTGCACCACCGCGGGCGCCGCCATCCGTCATGGTGGCGATCAGTGGTTGCTCCCAGCAGCGGTTCATCGTGTCGACAAGAAGCCATGCCCTGCGGTAGCTCATTCCGATCGCGCGGGCTGCCGCAGAAATTGACCCATTGCACGCAATGGCTTCCAGCAAGTCTGCCTTGCCCGGACCCATGGCGATTTCGCTGCCGCACATGATCTGGATCTTGATCTTGAGGAATGTTGCACCAGCCATGGCGCGTGTGTGCACCATTGCCAAACGGCCTGCAACACTGCCTGCCTGCGCAGTCATTCAATGCGAACGGGAGCGAAAAATAATCAGGCGTTTGCCTGTGCGAGCAGCACCTGAAACTGTGAGTTTCCTTCGCGCAGCTTCTTTACCTCGACATATTCTGGTGAATGCCAGAAGCGTTCGGCTGCTTCCATGGACGGGAACGTCAGGACGCCGACTGTGTGCCATGGCCAGTCTCCTTCCAGCACGACGGGTGGCGTTCCCCGGCCGACCAGCTTGCCGCCATGTTCGGCAATGAGCGGCTGAACCGCTTCGACATAGGCTGCAAACGCGTCGGGATCATCAATGCGCGCGGTGACAATGAGATATGCAGTCATGTTTGGTGATCCTCGCTTTCAGTAAGCCCGGCTCTCCCGTCCGGAATTGTTGATGTATTTGAAATTACGGTAATTTTTACTGGGTTACAACCCACCTTTTCTTGCTCTGTGGCTTTATGGTCACAACGTCATGCAAATGTTGATGAAAAAGCACATAGAACGGATACGTAAATAGCCAAATAGAATGCAAAATGGTATTTAACAAAGTGCGGGCCGTTAGAGTCCGAGTTTGGGTTTGACATTAATTTTGTCATCAGAGGGGAAAATCATGAACTTTCGCAATGTATTACTTGCAAGTTCCGCGACTGTGGCTGCACTTGTTCCTGGCCTGGCCTATGCCCAGAATGCGAACGAGATCGTCGTTACCGCGAACAAGCGCGAACAGAACCTCAACGATGTCGGGCTGACTGTCACGGCGATTGGCAGCGAAGCGCTGAAAAATCGTGGCGTTGCATCGCTGGAAGACGTCGCCAACGTAGCGCCGGGTCTCATTTATACTCCGTCGACCAACAATACGCCGATTTTCACACTTCGCGGTATCGGCTTCAACGAAAGTTCTATTGGTGTTTATCCGGCGGTCAGCGTCTATGTGGACCAGATTCCGCTCCCGTTCCCGGTGCTGGCATCGCATTCCGCCTATGATCTGGAACGCATCGAAGTTCTGAAAGGTCCGCAGGGCACGCTATTCGGCCAAAACTCTACTGGCGGTGCAATCAACTATATCGCTGCAGGGCCGACCGAAACGCTCGAAGCTGGCGGTGACATTAGCTATGGCCGCTTCAATGCGATTGAGGGTAATGCCTATATAAGCGGGCCGATCGGTGATGCTGCCGGGTTCCGCCTTGCCGTCAATGGGAAAAATTCGGACGACTGGCAGAAATCGGCAACCCGGGATCTGACCAACGGTTCTGAATCCTATATCGCTGGTCGCCTGACTCTGGACGTCAAACCGAGCGATACGATCAATTTGCGCTTTACGGCCAATGGCTGGAAGGACAAGTCCGATCCGCAGGCGCAGCAGCTCATTGCCGTGCATGAACAGCAAGGGCAAGGTGGCGACAGGTCCAACGATGCGCCTCAGCTTGTCGATCCGGTGCGCAACGCATTCAGCCCGCCCTTGATTCCGGGTGGGGCATCAGCCCAGCTAACTTACCCGTTCCCCAAGCTGAATTCGCGAACAGCGGATTGGAGCGAGTGTGAAATTGACCCGAACACTGCACCTGCCGGGCCGGACGGCGTGGCCGATGTGGCGTAGGCAAGCTGCACCGAGTTCGGGCCGCGTAATGATCGTGATTTCTGGCAGCTCGCCATGCGTGCCGATATCGAAATCGGGTCTCTTACGCTGACGTCGCTCACATCCTACGGCAAGTTCACGCAGGATAGCCGGTTTGATGGTGACGGGATGTCTCTGGTTGGTTTCGATATTCAGCAGGCAATCGGCTCGATCAAGACATTCAACCAGGAACTGCGCCTTGCCAATGATCCAACCAGCAGGATTCGCTGGGTTGTTGGTGCGAACTATGAAAAGAGCAAGACGCTTGAAGATCAGGTTCTTCGCTATTGGGCCAACACCAATTATTATGCGAATAACCTTTATATCAACCATTCGGGTGACTTGCTGAAGCAGGACATCGAAAACATTGCAGTTTTCGGAAATCTTGAATTCGATGTGACTGACCGGCTCACTTTGAAGGCCGCCGGTCGTTACACGGACACCAAAAATCAGGTGCTCAACGCAGCTTACAACGGCCCGAACGGCAACGTAAACAAGTTGTTCAATGTTTTGGGCGGTGTGTTTGGCGGAAACGTTTTCGATCCGATCGCGCCGGAAGACAGTTATACGCTTAACAATGTCGGAACAGGCCCCGCATCTCTGGATAATGTATCGGGCGACATTTCTATCATTTCCCCGTTACAGTGGGGGAACCTGGGGCTTGGCGTTCCCGGCATCCCGTTTCAAGCAAAGCTGGCGCAGGACAATGTATCCTGGCGTTTTGGGCTTGATTACAAGGTCAACCCTGACGTCTTGCTCTATGCCAACGTTTCGCGCGGCTTCAAGGCGGGTAGCTTCCCGGCGCTTGCCGCTGCGGCCTATACTTCGCTGTTGCCAGTAACCCAGGAAAAGGTGACGGCTTACGAAGCGGGCGTGAAGGCCGGATTCGCCGATGGTCTTGTCCAGTTTAACGCTGCTGGCTTTTACATGGATTATCGTGACAAACAGGTGAAGGGCAAACTGTTCGACCTGATTTTCGGCACGCTGGATACGCTGGTCAACGTGCCCAAGTCGCGCATCTATGGTTTCGAGGCTGATGTGACGGTGCGCCCGACCGATGGGCTGACCATCAGCGGTGCCGTCACATATCTGGATTCCAAGATTCAGGACTTTGTCGGTTACGATATCTTCGGCGGTGTTGATAACAACTTCGACCCGCGGCCTGGCGACTTTGACTCATCCGGCCTTACTGCAAACATCGAAGACATGAGCGGAGTGCGCCTGCCTTACACGCCGAAGTGGGCCGGCTCTGTCAATGTCGATTACCGCCATGAGCTTGCCAGTGGTGGTGCGCCCTTCGTTGGCTTCACGGTCAGCGCCCGCTCTAACCAGAGCGCGGCGATCGGAGGGGACGACACTACATTGCCGCTTGGCCCGAACCGTCGTTACCGCATTGCTGATGGAGTTGGCCTCTACCCCTACACGATTGATGGCTACGCCACTGTCGATGCGCGGCTTGGCTATGAAGCGGCGGAAGGGCGTTGGAAAGTCATGCTCTGGGGCAAGAACATTTTTGACAAGTATTACTGGACGGCTGTTATCCCGTCGAGCGATAGCTCTGCGCGTCTTACCGGTCGCCCGGCAACCTATGGTGTGACGTTCGGTTTCAAGTTCCAGTAATTCAATTACGAATCAGAAAAGGCAGGCGCGGTCCCGGTGGATCGCGCCTGTTGCTGTGTGCAAGAACAGCAGGAGACAGGCCGCCCCCGATGTGCTTATGGTTCTGACAATGCAGTAACACGACTTGGGAGAGAAGATTTGCGTGCACTTTGCAGTATAGCGCCGGGAGACTGGAAAACTCTTGAAATATGCGATCTGCCGGCACCTTCCTGTGGGGCCGGGGAAGTGCGGGTTCGTGTTGCCTGCTCGGCAGTCAATTATCCCGATGCCCTGCTGATTGAGGATCGTTATCAGTTCCGGCCAGAACGGCCGTTTGCGCCAGGGTGTGAAATCAGCGGCACAATCATCGAAACCGGTGAGGGTGTTGAAGATCTCGCGGCGGGAATGCGCGTACTGGGCGTTGCGGTTGGTGGGGGCGGGATGGCAGAGGAAATCGTTCTGCCCGCGACCAATGTCGTGCCCATTCCCGATGATGTGCCGTTCGATGTCGCAGCCGCCCTGATCTTGACTTACGGGACAGTCTGGCATGGGTTGGTTGAACGCGGCAATATCAAGCCCGGTCACTCGCTGCTGGTCCTGGGCGCTGCTGGTGGCGTGGGGTCAGCATGTATCGAATTGGGCAAGGCGCTGGGGGCGCGTGTTGTGGCCGGTGTGTCAAGCGAGGAAAAAGCACAAGTCGCGCGCAAACTGGGTGCGGACGATGTGCTGATCTATCCGCGCGCACCGCTCGACAAGGATGCGCGAAAGGCGCTTGGCCAAGAACTGAAGAAACTTGCGCCCAATGGGTTCGATCTCGTGTTCGATCCGCTCGGCGGTGATTATGTGGACCCGGCATTACGTGCGATCGGGTGGCAGGGACGTTACCTCGTCGTAGGTTTCCTCGCGGACATTGGCGCCGTTCCGATGAACCTTCTTCTCCTTAAAGGATGTGATATGGTGGGCGTTTTTTATGGTGACCACCTTAATCGCAACGCGGCGGCCCTGCGCGAGCACGCTGGGGAACTGTTTAACCTGTGCAGGGACGGCAAGATTGCGCCGTTGATTTCAGCGCGCTTCCCTCTGGAAGAGGGCGGCAAGGCAATTGCTGCGCTCGCAGAGCGCAAGGCAGTAGGCAAGGTCGTCGTGACTGTCAGCGATCAGGGCTGAGAGTAATGCCACAGCTGAACGGATCGCAGATGTCGAAACCTGCGATCCGTTTGCCAGTGTAGAACCCCAATCGGGAAATCAGGCACCGGCGCCTGTCGTGGCGAAAGCGTCCGTCGGCAGGGCCGGGACGATTTCCTGTGCGAGGCGTGCCATCGATTCGTTCCACGGGGTTGGATTGTCGATATAGTCGTAGCTGTAGATCAGCAGGGTGCCAAAGCCGCCGCCAAGGCCGTCTATCCACTTTTCAAATTTTTCGCGCACGGTTTCGGGCGAACCGACGATCCAGAAATTGTCGGCGAGGAAATCCGGCGTGACATCGGAAACGGAAAGGTTGGTGCCTTCGGTCATGGCTTCGGCAATGCCAAAGGCGTGATAAGTCGGAAGGAGGTATTCCTTCCATGCACGGCCCATGCCGCCATCCAGCGCAAGTTTGCGCGCCTCGGCATCGGTGTCGGCAATAAAGACGTCGCGAACAACGCGGTGATGGGTGCGATCACCTGCGAACCCGGCCTTGGCTGCGGACTCCCGATAGATATCAAAGTGGTCTATCAGAGCTGAATTGCTGGAGAAGACAGACGCTGGCGAATAGCCGTGCGCGCCCGCATAACGGATTGACGGTGAGTTCGGGCTTAGCCCGGTCATCGCCATCGGCATGTGGTCGCCCCAGGGGCGCTGGTCACGGATGGGGTGGGCATCGTCACCTTCGGGCAGGCCCGCATTCCAGAATTCGCCCTGATATTTGAAAGGTTCGCCCTTCCAGACCATTTCCATGATCTTGACGGCTTCAGTCATCATCTTGTGGTTGTTGGAAATATCTTCAAAACCACGCAATTGGGCATCGGTGGGGTATGCACCCGGCGCGACGCCCATCTGATAGCGACCTTCGAGAATGTGGCTGAGCCAGGCGGCCTGCGCGGCGAGCGTGGCCGGGTGATAATACGGCAGAAGGTGGGCAAGCGGGCCAAGTTTGATACGGTTCGTCTGGCGCGCGGCGGCGGCGATGACGAGTTCCGGGTTGGGGATCGCCTCCCAGTTCAGGGTGATATGCTCGCCGATCCAGTATTCCGAAAAGCCGACCTTGTCTGCGGTGATGGCCTGATCGACCGCCCAGTCAAACACTTGTCCCGGCGCGCGTTCGGGCGGCAGGAACGGGGTCTGAAACATTCCAACTTCCATGGCATCATCTCCTTGTTTTCCGAATCGCTTTCGGAATAGCACAGATGTAATAATTTATCGGCGTATCCGTCAATAAAAATCAGGATACGTGCTAAAAAATATCCAATAATATCACATTCGTATGATTTGTTGACTTACCGAGGGCGTTGCGACATGACTGAGCAATGGCAACGAAAACCAATCCCAAGCCCAATGCCGGTGCATCGCGCATAACCACGCGCGAGCGTCTGATTATCGAGGCCGAGCGACTGTTTGGCGAAAAGGGAATCGATGGCGTGACGATGCGCATGATATGCGATGCGGCGGACCAGAAATTTGCCGGGTCTGTGCAATATCACTTCGGCGATCTGGAAAAGCTGCTCTACGCGGTTTTTGAATATCGCGAAGCGCAGTTGCAGCCGCAGCGGGAAGCAATTCTGGAGGAGATGCGCCGCCAGGGCCTGACAGGCGATTTACGGCATATCATGCGGGTGTTGTTCGAACCCAATTTCCGCATGTATGCGGACGATGGCATCATTGCCTATATGCGCTGCCATGCGGCCTATCTTGCCACTCATCGGCCGCGCGGGGTTGAACACCCTGTTGATCGGAACAGCCCTGCGACATACGCGATGCGCGAAGCGATGGATTTGCTCGATTTGCGTCTGGCTGCGCTTGGGCCTGGACATCCGGCGCGCCGCCTTGAATGTGTCGGGACGATGTTTCTGCTGGGGATGAGCGAATATGCTGCAGACCCATCACGCTACAACATGCCGGCAGAACGCTGGTATAACGAACTGCTCGACATGATGGTGCAGGCGATTGCCGTCTTGCCGCGGCTTGATGGCCAAGGACAAGATTTATAGCGATTTCGCCGGTGGTGTGATGAAGTGGGGGAGCCAAGGCTCCCCGCACCTTTACCCGACGATTTCGAACAGGCCGGCGGACCCCATGCCGCCAGCAACGCACATCGAAACGACAGCGTAGCGTTCGCCACGACGACGCGCTTCGATCAGGGCATGGCCTACCAGTCGGCTCCCGGTCATGCCAAAGGGGTGTCCGATGGCGATGCCGCCGCCATCCACGTTGATCTTTTCAGGATCGATGCCCAGTTTGTCACGGCAATAGAGATACTGGCTGGCGAAGGCTTCGTTGATTTCCCACAGGCCGATATCGGATACTTTCAGGCCTGCACGATCAAGCAATTTGGGAATGGCGAAAATCGGGCCGATCCCCATTTCTTCGGGTGCACAGCCTGCGGATTGAAAGCCCCGGAAAACACCGAGAATTTCCTTGCCTTCGGCTTCTGCGGTCGCCCGGTCCATCAGCACTTGCGCGCTGGCCCCATCGGAAAGCTGGCTGGCGTTGCCGGCAGTCACGAAGCGACCTTCCTTCACCACCTGGCCGTCTTTCCAGACCGGGCGCAGCTTGGCGAGCGATTCGATGTTGCTATCCGCACGGATGCCTTCGTCCGTGTCCAGCGTGACTTCTTCGGTGCCAGTGACGCTACCGTCCTTGGCGATCAGGTTCCTGGTCACGGTGAGAGGGACGATTTCATCGGCAAAACGACCAGCCTCGGTCGCTGCGGCCGCGCGCTGGTGGCTGATGACGGCGATTTCATCCTGCGCTTCGCGGCTGATGCCGTATTTTTCTGCAACGATTTCAGCCGTTTCAATCATTGCCATGTAGGCATGTGGCTGCTGGTCAGTAACCGCCTGGACGATTGCGCGATAGGTTGGTGTATGGGCATTGCGGGTATGCGTGACGCTTTCTGCCCCGCCGCTTAGTGCAACATCGATATCGTTTGCCATGATTGCTCGTGCGGCAAAGGCCAGCGAAGTCAGGCCCGAACCACACTTGCGATCGAGGGTTGTTCCGGGGACGCTGATCGGCAGGCCGGCTGCGAAAATTGCTGTCCGGGCAAGGTTGTTACCTTGCGTGCCCCATTGCGTGGCGACGCCCATCACAACATCGTCGATCCGTTCAGGATCAATGCCTGCCCGCTCTACAGCGGCTTTCATGACATGACCGGCAAATGCCGGGGCGTCGGTATCGTTGAGTGCGCCCTTGAATGCCTTGGCAACGCCTGTCCGGGCGGTTGAGATAATTGCAGCTTCACGCATTGATGCGCCTTTCTGAGTAGTGGTGATTGAGAAACTGGATGACTGAATCTGTAAAACGCTGGCGATACTGATGGTGGAGAGCGTGGCAACCACCTTCAAAAACCTGAACCTCGACAGCTTTCATGCGGTCCAGCATGTCGGGGGCGGGGACGGGGCGAGCCTCCGAACCGCCATAGACCAGGAGGGTGGGGCAAACCACCGCGTCAAGAACATCGCACAGTTCGTGGGCATACTGGTCTTCTGGTGGCCTGACACGGTTTTGTGAATCGTGCTTCCAGGTGTAGGTGCCATCATCCGCCCGACGCGTGCCGTGGCGAACCAGGTGTTTGATCGTTGCGCGATCCACCAGGGGTTGCGCCTGTTCCATCCGCGCACATGCAGCGTCCAGCGAGGGAAAGTTCGGACGCGGTTTGCTGTGGCCAGCCTGACGCTGGGCGATCCAGTTGCGTATCCGCAAGGGATAGGGTTTTGGCGACGCCATCTCGTCCCGCTGGATCGGCATGGTGACGCATTCCACCCCTGTCAGGGCCGCGACACGATCGGGAAACGAGGCAGCCAGCCGCAGCCCCAGAGCGCCACCCAGAGAGTGCCCGACGATCGCAAATTTTTGCAGGTCGAAGGCTTCCATCACATCTGCAATATCCAGCAAAAACGCGCCCAGCGAATAGGCATCTGCACCGGCCCAGTCACTATCGCCATGCCCGCGCAAGTCCGGGGCAATCAGATAGTAATCCTTCAGCAAATCCTGGGCGATCCAGTCCCAACCGCGGGAGTGATCGCTCATGCCGTGCAGCAGCATGACGGGTGGGGCCGACGGATCGCCCCACGTGTTGACATGGAGCCGCAAGCGACCAGGCTCGATGAACTGGCTTTCGGGTTCGATCATGATTCAGTTTTCACCGGATCGGCACCCGCCTGGCCACGCAGGGCGCGACGCAGAATCTTTCCGGTTGGGCCTTTGGGTAATTCAGGCAGGATAGTCAGGCTCGCGGGCACCTTGTAACGCGCCAATTCGGTGCGGCAGCGTTCCAACAGCGTCTCGGCAGGTTGTTCGCGCCCGCTTGCGAAAGCGACAAACGCGACTGGCACTTCACCCAGTCCTTCGTCTTCCTGCGCGATGACAGCCGCTTCGGCCACCCCTTCGCAGGCATAGAGAACTTCTTCGATTTCAACTGGATAGATATTCTGTCCGCCGCGAATGATGATGTCTTTCTTGCGGTCAACAATATAGGCGTAGCCATCCGCATCGAGATAACCGATGTCACCGCTATGCAGCCATCCGCCTTGCAATGCAGCGGCGGTATCGTCCGGTGCGTTGTAGTATCCAGCCATCAGGTTCGGTCCGCGTATAACGATTTCCCCGGATTCACCCGTGGGCATGTCCGTTCCGTCTTCCGCGCGGATCGCGAGGTCCATCCCGTCCAGCACTTTGCCGATCGTTCGCCCGCGTAGTAATGATCCATCTTCGGCAAGGCGCACATCGGTCAGAGTGACAAGCGCGGTTCCTTCGGTAAGGCCATAGCCTGTCAGAACCGTGACATCAGGCGCCATTGCAAGAATGCGCGCAAGCAGCGCCGACGGAACTGGCGCACCGCCAGTCATGATCCGGCGAAGCGAACCCAGTGTTTCCCGGCTGGCATTGGGGTGATCGAAAATCCGCTGCAGCATAGTGGGGACGGCAGGGAGGAATGTGCAGTGATGGGCCGCAATTGTTTCAATGCACTGGGCTGCATCGAAACGGGGCAAGAGGACAAGCGTTGCCCCTGTCACCAGCATCGCATTGATGCACTGGTTGAGGCCGAAAGTGTTGTAGAGTGGCAAGGCGCACAAGATAGTGTCGTTGCCGTCAAGCCCCAGCCAGCCAGGCGTGCGGTCATAATTGGCAGCAAGGTTGGCGCAGGTCAGCTTCACGCCTTTGGCCTTGCCAGTTGTTGCGCTGGTCAGCAGCAACATCGCCAGATCGTCATCTTGGGATGCAACCGGCTTGGCAAGTGGTTGGGCCGCTCCAAAATCGACGAGATCGGCATTGATGACCATGCAGCTTTGCGGCAGGTCCGCGGTGGCCAGCGGTTCCGACAGTTCCGTATTCGTCACAAGGAACTGTAAGTCGCAGCATGTCACTGCATGGCGCACTTCGCCGGGACGATAGAGCACATTGACCGGCGTGACGACGGCGCCCAGCGCCAGCGCCGCCTGCTGAACGACGATGAACAGCTTCGACGATGGCAACTGAATGCCAACGTGGCTGCCCTTGGTCACGCCAAGATCGCGAAGCCCGCCGGCCGTAGCAAGAACCTCTTCGGCAAGCCGGGCAAAAGTGGTCGTCTCTCCCTCGAACACAATCGCCGGCTTGTCCGGGTCAGATTGCGCACGCGCGAAGAGGGCAAGAGTGCGGTTAGTCATCAACCAAGCTCTTCTGTTGCGGACGCTGGTGCAAGCAAGGCCGGATCCAGTCCATAAGTCCGTTGGGCCGTTCCTGCAAAGAGCGTCGTCCGCTCATCGGCAGACATGCCGACAGTCAGCCGTTTGAACGCATTCCACAAGGTTCGATAGGAATACATCGCCTTGTCGACCGGGAAGTTGCTTTCGAACATGCAGCGTTCCGGACCGAAAAGGTCTATGCAGGTTTCGACATAGGGACGCCATGCGTCGGCAAGTTCTGTCGACGAGGGCGGGGCAGAGCGCTCATGCCACATCGCACCGCAGATAATCATGCCGAATCCACCAATTTTTACACGCACATTCGGGCAATCGGCGAGCGCGCGCATATCCGAACGCCACTGTTCAAAACGTTCCTTTTCGCGGTGTTCATAGGGACCAACGCCGAGCACGCAGCCAATGTGATCGAGCACGATGGGCAGATCCGGGATCGCGCGTGCCATGGCGCCGAGTTCGGGAATCTGTGCGTGGTAGAGCATCGCGTCATAGACAAGCCCGTGGGCGAGAAGGCGCGACAGACCTGCCCGGTATGTGTTATCTGCAAGCATTCCAGCAGGTGCGGGGCGCAGCACGATTCCGTTGGGGAAGTGTTCATCGCGCGATACGCTGTGACGGATGCCGGACAAGGCATCGCCCGCGACCGTGTGATGGGCTTCAAGAACCTCATCGACGGCATTGCCCAGTGTGAGATCGGCGAAAGCGACAATGCCTTCGGCAATCCGGGGCGGGCATTGCCGCCTGCGCGCCTCGCTGCGGATTTCCATAACTTTTTCGGTTTCTCCAACCGGGGCCAGATGGGCCGGGCCGGTTTTGCGATAACCGTAATGCGCCTGAACGAAGACTGTTGCGGTAACTGTATGGCCACAGGCAAGGTCCGACGAAATTTCGTCGATCAGATAGGGGGCGCCACCTTCTTCCCAGAGGTGGTGGTGCGCATCGATAATGGGCAAGCCCGGTTCGATGACCTCCTCTTGCACAAGAGCAAGCCACTCCGGATTGGGTGGCGGATAGCGATAATGTCCTGTAACGTCCAATCCCATGAGTCGTGTATTTCCTCTCTCTCCCGATAATGTTTCGGATAATAGGAAAATGCAACCGTATCGGCAATGATCTTACCAATGCCATGATTTTTGGCGCGAAAACCGGCGCCTGATGACGGCTGGGAAAAGCCGAAAAATAATCGAAAATACTTGACCTCCTGTCAGACGAATCATATCACGCGCATGTGTCGCCTTCTGGCGGATCGACTCGTTTGGTCTGCTGTCCGGGCGGCTCTCGGCAAACCGAGTGAGGAATGCACTGATGGCACTAAAGAAAGTGGGGGTCATTGCGACCGCCCAGACAGAACTACGACCTGCGTGGAGTGACGCGCAGCATATCGACCTGATTTCGTCGGTCGTGACTTCCGTTTTCAAGGGATCTGGCCTGACGATCGACGATGTCGATTTCGTTATCGATTCCGGCAGTGACGTGCTCGATGGGCGCTCGATCTCCAACTGTGGATTTCTGGGTGCGCTTGGCGCTCACCACAAGGAAGAGGCGCGTGTTGAGGAAGACGGTATCTGGGCGGCGCATTATGGCGTCAACAAGATCGCATCTGGCGCAGCGTCCGTTGGCCTGATCGTGGCTTATTCCAAGCCGTCTGAATCGCAGGTGGCCAATTACTGGAGCTCGCAGGTTGAACCGTTCTACCAGCGCCCGGTTGGTTTCAGTCAGCGTGCGGCTGGCGGCATTCAGGCGCAGCGCTATCTTGCGGCGAACGATGTCTCGATGGAAGATCTCGCAAATCTCGTCGCGGCGCGCTGGGCTGCTGCGCAGGAAAACGGCGGCGTCCAGATCGACAAGTTGCCGAGCGCAAGCGACGTTCTGAGCGCGGCAGAAGGTGCTGCGCCTTTGACTGACCTTATGTTCTCACGTCCGATGGACGGGGCTGTTGCCGTGCTGCTCGCTGATGAGGCGACTGCCCGGCGTGCTGGTGCTGATCCGGTTCTTATTACCGGGATGGGTTCCAGTGCGGATGCACACGCCTTTGCTGATCGCGACAACTCCAGACTCAATTCGCTTTCCCTGGCGGCTGAGCGTGCGGCTGCGTCCGCTGGCTGGTCGGCTGCGGAAGCAGATATTGTCGAAGTGAGTGCGTCAACTGCCGTTGCAGAATTGATGGCGCTCGAAGCTCTGGGGCTGGCAAAGCCGGGTCAGGGCAAGGCTGCGGCGCAAGGCGGCAAGGTTGCAGTCAACAATTCAGGCGGCGCCTTGCCGGCTGATCCGCTGATGGTCACGGGCCTTGCCCGTCTGGTTGAGGCTGTCCGCCAGTTGCGTCAGCCCAAGCGCTATGGCCTTTCCAGCGCCAGCCGTGCTGTCGTCCATGGTGCCAATGGCATCGGTATGCAGAGCAACTGCGTCTTTAATCTCGAGGTTTGATCATGGGTCATCATGTAGGAATTGTCGGGGTCGGGCAGACGCATCACGCGCGTCGTCGGACCGATGTAAGTCAGGCTGGTCTGGTTCGCGAAGCGGTGGATCGTGCGCTGGCTGATGCCAATCTCACTATCGAAGAAATCGATTCTGTGGTTGTTGCGACGGGGCCGGTTCTGTTCGCTGCTGTGAACCACCCCGAATTGTGGGTCGCCAACGCAATTGGCGCGCAGGGCAAGCCGGTGATGCGTGTCACCAGTGGTGGCGGTGCCGGTTTTGCCGGGGCGCTGGCCGGGTATTACCAGGTGGCTGGCGGCTATTCGCAGCGCACGCTGGTTGTCGCTTATGACAAGCTGTCCGAAGGTCCGCTGCAGTATTCGATTTCGACGCTTTACGATCCCTTCTGGGGCCGTGAATTTGCTGTCGGCATCATGGGCTTTTCGGCTGCATACTGGCGCGCCCGCATGGACGTGCTTGGCCACACCGAAGAAGCTGCGGCGATGGTCGCTGCGAAGAACCGCAACAACGCGATCAACAATCCGTACGCGCACCAGAAGAAGGCCGTGACCGTTGACGATGTGATCAATTCCCGGCCCTTGTGCTGGCCGATCAAGCTTCTTGACGTTCCGCCCATTTCCGATGGTGCGGCGGCCATTGTCCTTGCAAATGAAAAGGTTGCTGCGAAATCGACCACGCGTCCGGCATGGATTCGCGGCATGGCCTATTGTTGCGAAGCAGATAACGCCGCGGAACGTTCGATGATGCTGTCGGAGCCGTTGGCGCTTGCGTCAAAGCAGGTTTACCGTGCGGCCGGTATCACCAACCCGCGCCGCCAGTTCGACGTTGTCGAAGTGCAGGAGCCTTATTCCTGCTTCGAACTGAACTATTATGAAAGTCTAGGGCTTTGCCCGCCGGGTGGCGCGGCTGAACTCGTTGCCTCCGGTGCAACGCAGCTTGATGGTGACATTCCGGTCAACCCGTCAGGCGGCTGCATGGGGGCCAACCCGATCGGGGCGGTCGGCGTTATCCGCCTGATCGAAGGCGCGACGCAGGTCATGGGTCGCAACGAAAGTAACCAGATCAAGGATGCCAAACTCGCGCTCGTGCAATCGGGCGGTGGCTGGGCCAACTTGCGCGGCTGCGCCGTGTTGAGCGCTTAAGGGAGATCGACAATGTATTCAGCACCCGAAACGATGCCGATCGAGTTGCCGACGTTTCATGCAGACATCAGCCTGCCTTATACGTTGACCCCAGGTCGTGCGGCCGGAACCTTTCTGGCGGAAGTCAAGAACAAGCGGATCATTGGTTCCCGGTTCGCTTCCGGCATGGTTGTTGCGCCGGCAGAGGATTTCTCCTCTGTGGACGGCGAAGAACCGGAATCCTTCGTCGAAGCGCCGCAGACAGGCGTTCTGACGGCGTTCACGCGCGTCGATGGCGAAGTTATCGGCTTCATCAAACTTGATGGATGCGATAACGAATTCCCGCACAAGATCCTGGCCGATCTGTCTGACCTTGCAGTCGGGCAGCGGGTCGAAGCCGAATGGCAGGATGGCGTTGAGGAATCGATTACCGCGATCAAGGGCTTCCGGCTTGCTCCGGATGCTCCCGAAGGCGCGGTGAAGCCTGCTGGCGAAACGGAAGAGCCGCTTGGGTCGATCAAGTATGCACTGTCGCTGCCCTACGAACATGCCTACGGCCCCTATTATGGCCGTATGTTCGACGAAATCCGTGAAAATGGACGCGTCATGGGCGTGCGTTGTACCAATGCTGACGTGGCACTGCTGCCCCCGCGTGAGATTGACGACATTTCTCACAAGAAAACGGGCACATGGAAGACTTGCGCAGATACGGGCACGATCCGTGGTTGCTCGATCATCAACATGGAGTTTGTTGGTCAGACGCGCGAGCCGCCTTACGTCTATGCTGAAATCGTGCTTGACGGTGCATCGACGCGTCTCATCCACATGATCGAGATCGATGATGTTGAAGATGCGAAAAAGCGTATCAAGCCGGGAACCAGGGTCCGGGCAATCTGGACCGAAGGTGAGCGCAAAGGCTCCATGTCTGACATCGAGCGGTTCGAGGTAATCGACGAGTGACGAACTGGCGGATCACATCGCTCTGTATCGGTGAGCTTTATCTGCCGCATGGCGGTGCCATTCAACGCGATCCCATTCATGTATGGCTGGCGCAGGATGGCACCCACAATGTGCTGATCGATTCGGGCATGACCGATATCGCCATCATCACAAAACGGCTGAAGGTGTCAGGCTGGGGCGGTGGTCATGGTGAACTCACCAGGGTTCTTGCGACCAAGGGGCTGACGCCTGCAGACATCGATCATATCGTGCTGACGCACGCGCATTTCGACCACGCTGAAAATCTGGATCTGTTTCCTGACGCCTGCGTTGTTATTCAGCGTGACGAGGTGCAGCACCTTCTCGACCCGATGCCTTCGCA
>JAGREQ010000059.1 GCA_020446465.1 Novosphingobium sp.
AACAGGTCGTTCTGGATGCGCGACAGCGTGGAGGCATGAGGCCCGTCCGACAGTGCAACAGCAGCAAGACCAAGCGCACTGTTGGCTTCATCAACCGCGCCGATCGCCTCCATACGGGCATCGTCCTTCGCGCAGCGTGAGCCGTCAACCAGCCCGGTCGTGCCATCATCACCCGTGCGGGTATAGATCTTGTTGAGCTTGACCATACGACAGGTGCCGGAACCGCCCTAGCGGTTGAACATCATCAGCACGGCCACAACCAGAATGGCAAGCGCCTGATACTTGATACGCGCAAACATCATCTGGTTCTGCTTCAACTGCATCCGGGTCGCCCGTTCACCGTCGGATTCAAGATCCAGCTTCGTGCTTTGCATGAAGGCAACGATCCCGCGGATAAGCGACACCACGACCATGATGACAAGGCCAACGAGAATTATGACAAGAAGCGTGTTCATGTCCTTAATCTAGAGCCTCACCAACAGAAATGCCAGCAGGGAAGTGTGCCGCACGCAATTGGTCAGCCAGCGCTGCCCCGTCTTCACCGCTGGCGCGCCTGTCTGCCAGCGAAGGCGAACCGCGCCGCTTGGCAAGTTTGCGCCCGCTTTCATCCAGCAATAGCCCGTGGTGATGCCAGCGCGGCACCGGCAGATCGAGCAGCGCCTGCAACAAACGGTGGACATGGGTAGCGGCAAACAGATCCATTCCGCGCGTCACCAGCGTAATGCCGTCGGCGGCATCGTCCAGCGTGGCGGCCAGATGATAGCTTGCCGGTGCTTCCTTGCGCAGCAGGACAACATCGCCGAACAGGTCTGGCCGCGCAGCTTGTTCACCGGAGATTTCATCGTGCCAGATGAGCGGGCCTGCCTGTGCCACTGCGCGCGCCATATCGAGCCGCCATGCCACAGGCTCGCCGTCTGTCAGCGGCAAGTCGCGGCCACGACAAGTGCCGGGGTAGAGCGGGCCATCGGGACCATGCTCGGTCGCGGCAGCAGCCACCTCTGCCCGTGTGCAGGTGCAGGGATAGAGGAGACCGCGTGATTTCAACAGATCGGCCGCCGCTTCATAACGGGCAAGGTTATGCGACTGGATCGCCTCCCCGTCCCACGAAAGGCCCAGCCACGTAAGGTCTGCCCGAAAAGCCTCTGCCAGTTCGGGGCGAGAGCGCGTGCCATCAATATCTTCTATTCGCAGCAGAAATTCACCGCCGCCTGCCCGCGCCAGATCGTGCGCCACAATCGCCGCATAGGCATGGCCAAGATGGAGCGGCCCGTTGGGGCTGGGGGCAAAGCGCGTGCGGAGCATTTCGGGGCAGCAGTTGCCATACGATAATACGACTCGGCAAGTTTCCTGTGGATTCACAGTTCGTAACAGGCTTGACGCAATTTCCTGCAAATGCTCCCATGACGTCATCAGGGAGGGCACCGTCACGTGTTCAAAGCCGAACTGATTGATAGAGCAGCGCACTTCAGGAGCGCGCAGGATGACCCGGCCCGGCGGCTGGAAAGCTGCCCTGCGCTGGTGCTGAATGCGGACTATACGCCGCTGTCCTACTATCCATTGAGCCTGTGGCCCTGGCAAACCGCGATCAAGGCCGTGTTTCTGGAACGTGTGGACGTTGTCGCCAGTTATGACCGGCAGGTCCATTCCCCATCGCTCGACATGCAGATTCCATCGGTCATTGCGCTCAGGCAATTTGTCAAACCCAGCGAGTTTCCGGCCTTTACCCGTTTCAACCTGTTCCTGCGCGATCGTTTTTCATGCCAGTATTGCGGCGCCCAAAAACACCTGACGTTCGACCATGTCGTGCCGCGTCGTCTGGGCGGGCGGACAACGTGGGAAAACATCGTCACTGCCTGCGCGCCGTGCAACATGAAGAAAGGCGGGCGCACCCCAGGACAGGCGCAGATGCAAATGGCGGTGCGTCCCATTCGCCCGACAAGCTGGCAACTGCAGCAACACGGGCGCAGTTTCCCACCCAATTACCTGCACGAAACATGGCGGGACTGGCTTTACTGGGACATCGAACTGGAAGCCTGAGCCGGGCCTTCGTTACGTGACCCGCACATCACCCTTCGATAATCGTCGTTTCGGGATGGTGCCGATCAAGATGCTTGCGGATTATCCGCAGGTTGCGGCTGTTTGACCGGAAGAAGAAATCAGCCACGTCGCCAGCCAGCGGAATGGCCCCCAGCGCCGTATCGAACAGGACATTACCCGCCATGCGCCACATTTTCCATCTGGAAAGGCCCAGATTGCGGGCTTCCCACACCATATAGGCCCCCATGATCGCAGTCAGGATATCACCCGCGACCGGGACAAGGCCCACAATCGCATCCAGCCCCACCTTGCGATTGATGCCAGGCAGATGAATGGCGCGCTCCAGCACCTTTTCCAGCATTTCCACCCGTTGCCGCACGGATGCGGCATCTTTGCCAAGCGGCAGCCGGGCTTGCATCGGAATAGGGCGAATCCGCTCAGTTCCAGCCATTTGCATCTCCGAAGTTCATCACAGGCCCGGTTTATGTGGTGGGCATAACCAACGGGGGCAAGGGGTGAAATGCCCAGCCGTTCGGTTCAAACCCGGTGATATTGCCACGCACAAGCGACCAGCGCAGCGGCGCACCAACAGGAATGAAGACGTTCGCCTTTGTCAGTTCGGCTTCGGCTTCGGCGATCAGCGCGGCCTCGGCAGTGTCGTCAGTGGCCTTGCGCGCTTCTGCGACCAGTGCATCGGCTTCGGGCGAACATGCCCGGCGCCGCAGCGAACAATGAAACTGGTTCAAAAACCATTCCGGCGCAACAAATCGGGCGACCCGGTCAGTCCAGACAAGGTCTGCGTCAGCGGCCTTTTCCACCCGTTTGACCGCAAAGCCCCCGGCTTCCAGATCACGCTTCAATTGTTTCATCATCATATCGGCGCCCGGTCCACCGGGCATCCAGATTTTCAGCAAGGCTTCAATTCCGACATGCGCCTTGCGCCAACGCGCCACGCGTAATGCGGATTCCGACTGGCGCTGGCTTATATCGAGGCTGGTCCAGCGTTCACCAATCGTGCCAAGGTCACCCGGCAGGCCAGGTGCGACGAGCCGGGTAGTCGGCTCCCACCCGCCAAGGTTGAACGGATCGATCAGCGCATCGCGGTCAATCGCCATGGCGACTGCTTCACGCAAGGCGGGTTCCGCCATCGCCCCCTTGGCGCTTTGCACCGTGAGGCCCATCAGCCCCACCACGTTTTCCAGCCGCACCGTCCCGCGCGAAAGCGGGCCTGTATCCACCCGTGGCAAGTCTTCGATCCGGCCATTGAGCACGATATCAAGCGCGCCGTTATCGAAAAGCTCCACCGCTTGTTCTGCACTGAGCGCCTGCAAGTGGATTTCGCGAACCCGCGCTTCCCAGTCAGGATCCTCAACCCCGCCGCGCGCCTGGGGCGGAACCGGGCGCAATATCCCGTCTGCCGCTTCGTCGGCGCGCACTAACGCCATCAGCCCCATACCCTTGCCGCGATGAAACAGTCCCAGTTCCGGCTGGGCCAGCAGTTGCAGAAAATCGGGCATCGGGCTTGTCAGACGGATTTCCACCACCCGACCCGCCATGGCCCGCACTTCGTCCACTGCGGAAAGGTCCTGCCCCAGCGACGTGCCCCGCAAGGCGCGAATCGCCCGGCGAAGTGCATCGCGCGCGTTCTGCCCGGTGATCTTTGTCCCATCGGGCCAGACGCCGTCACGCAGGCGGAAGATATAGCTGCGCCCGTCGTCAGTCACGATCCAGCGTTCCGCCAGTGCAGGCACCACTTCGCCGCTGGCATCGCGCCGCACCAGCCCATCAACCGTGGCCGCGCGCAAAATCTGCGCGGGTTCGTCAAGCCGCACACCTTTGCTGTAGAGGTCATCGGGCGCGGCTATCATCGCCACTTCCATCGCCCCATCGCGCGAATTGCCATCGCATCCCGCCAGCGGAACCGCGAGGGCAAACAGGGCAAGGACAGGGAAAAGGCAGCGGCGCATTGCCCCCGCCTAGCATCAACTGGCGCGCTGGTCAGCGTCTAATACCGCTGCGTTGAATGGCAGCGGAGGCAGACTGTCAGATCTTGCGGACAGGTCCGGTTGGCCGGTCAGCCCGTGTCTTGATGTTTCGTGTATAGCGCGGCGCGTCGTGATGCATGTGGGGATGAGGCGATCCGCGCACCGCCTGCGGGTTTACATCGTCGGCAAATGCCACGCCAAAGCGGCTGTCCTGTACCCAGGCCACCGTGCCTTGCACCGGCGCAACATTGCGCAGATGGACTGTCATGTGCGTGCCAGGCACAACCCGCGGGCCACCTTCGCCCATCATGCCGCCGGGGGACAGGTTGCGCACTTTTACCCGGTGGCGCACGTCAATCCCTTCCAGCTCGACCTCAGCGAGCAGGAAAAGGCTGTCGCGTGCGACTGCGCGGGTCTCGACATTAGCCATAGTGCTATCAGTTGCCTGTCAATTTACACTCATTGATCGTTCGCATGTTGGCCGCTGGAAGATTCACCACCGGAAGACTCAAGAGGCCAATGCGCACGACCAGAATAACGCTATATCGGCAAAAAAAGTTTTAACATCACGGTAAGACATCGCGTCCCGAAACAGGACCAAAGCGAATCAAACATTTAATACGAAAATTCGTTGTGTTTGCAGTCCGCTTGTCGGGTTGTCATGGCCTCGCTATAAGATGCCTTGAAAATGAATGTAATTACTCTTGAGGTTGCGGGCCAGTGCGGCGAAGATATCGCCTAGACGCACGCGATGCAGCGAGAATCATGCCATGACGAAAAAACCATCTTCCCCCGTGTGCTACGCCGCAGAAGCTGCCGATTCCTATATGGGCTATGCCGACCGTGACGAGATTCTGGCGGAACTGAACGAACTGCTCGAAGCTGAACGCGCAGGCGCCCGCGTTGCGCTGGACAGCAGCAAATTGACAGAACCACTGGGCTATCGTGATCTGATGCAGGGCGTTCGTGCGGATGAAGCGCATTGGTGCGATATGCTCACCCGCCACATCAGGCACCTTGGCGGATCGCCTTCTGGCACCACGGGCGATTTTTTCGGCAAGGCTATGGCCATTGCCGCACCGCTGGATCGGTTGTCGTTCCTCAATCGCGGACAGGCATGGGTCGTGCGCAAGCTGGAGAAACTGCTGCCGCGTGTCCGTGACGATGCGCTCCACGCTGATCTGAAAGACATGGCTGACCGGCATCGCACCAATATCGACCTTGCCCAGGGGTTTCTCGACAAGCAGGCAGGACAGCATTCATGAGCATCGTCGATCATGCCTGATCCAGATAATCCACCAGCCCGGCCATCGACTATCGCCGCCGCGTTCGGCGTAGCGGAGGATGCGGCTTACGGCGCTGTGGCGCCACCGCTCTATCTGTCGAGCACATACGAGTTTGCTGGTTACGATCAGGCCCGCCGCTATGATTACGGGCGGGCGGGTAATCCCACACGCGACCAGTTGGCAGATGCCCTTGCGCAGCTGGAAGGCGGCGCGGGTGCTGTCATCACGTCAAGCGGGATGGCCGCGCTCGACCTGCTGGTCAGCCGCCTGAACGCGGGCGATCTGATACTTGCCCCGCATGATTGCTATGGCGGGACCATGCGCTTGCTCAAGGCGCGGGCGGATCGCGGACACTGCGCGGTCCGGTTTGTCGATCAGTCGGATGAAGGAGCTGTTGCGGAAGGCCTTTTGGCTTCGCCCGCGCTCGTGCTCATCGAAACGCCCAGCAATCCGCTGATGCGCGTCAATGATATTGCCGCTCTTGCCCGGAAGGCCAAAGCGGCAGGCGCGGCGGTTGCGGTTGATAACACGTTCCTGTCCCCCGCCGTTCAGCGTCCGATTGCCCTGGGTGCAGATTATGTCGTCCATTCAACGACCAAGTATCTGAACGGCCATTCCGACGTGATCGGCGGCGCAATCATCGCGGCCAGTGCGGCAGAGGCGGAAGACCTGCGCCAGTGGGCCAGTATTGTCGGCTCCACAGGTGCGCCGTTCGATGCCTGGCTGACGCTACGCGGGCTTCGCACCCTGTTTGCCCGTATGCAGGTGCAACAAAGCAACGCGATGGCCATTGCCGCCTTTCTTGATCGGCATCCGGCTGTGAGCAAGGTCCACTACCCCGGCCTCCCCGGTCATGCAGGGCACGCAGTGGCCTCGCGCCAGCAGAACGGCTTTGGCGCGATGCTGAGTTTTGAACTGGCAGGAGGCGTGGATGCCGTCCGCAGCTTTATTGCGAACGTCAGGTTCTTCACGCTGGCCGAATCCCTTGGCGGCGTGGAAAGCCTTGTGGCTCATCCCGCAACAATGACCCACGCCGACATGGGGGCCGAGGCCCGCGCGATTGCCGGTATCAGCGACAGCCTGCTTCGATTGTCAGTCGGACTTGAAGCAGAACAAGACCTGATCGCAGGGCTGCAACGTGGTCTGGCTGCGGTGTGATGACGGCGGTGCCCACCGCCCTGCCTGACAGCGCGCAATGGGCATAATCCGCATAAAACGGATTTATGCAGCGCCACAAAGCGCTGACGGCACGCGGGTGTTGGTCGACCGGATCTGGCCCAGAGGAGTTTCGAAAGAGGCGGCGAAACTTGATTTCTGGTGCAAGGAGATCGCGCCCAGCACCGCGTTACGAAAATGGTTCGGCCACGATCCTTCGCGGTTCGACGAATTTCGTGCTGGTTATCGTGCGGAACTTGATGCGAATAAAGACACCGTGACCCGGGTGCGCGAACTTACCGATAACAGCGACGTGACACTGCTTTATGCGGCCCGCGATCCCCATATTAATCATGCAATAGTGCTGGCAGAATACCTCGATCAGCGCTGAGCGTAATCAGCCATGCACCTTTTCAACCGGGTGCAGGAGGTGCGTGAAATCACCTTTCCTGGCGAGAATGTCCGCGAGCGTATATCGGCCAAGAACGCCAAGAAAGGCATCGACTGCCTCTTCCAGCACGCTTGTCAGTCCGCACGCCGACGCAATGATACAGGCACCGCATCCAACCAGATCGAAATCATCCTCTGTATGTGCAATCAGTTTTCCGACGCTGATCTGTTCGGGCGGCAAGGCGAGACGGATACCGCCTGACCTGCCACGAACGCTTTCCACATAGCCTGCGTTCACCAGATCGCTGACCACTTTCATCAGGTGGTTTTTGGAAATCGCATAAGCCGTTGCGACTTCGGAAATTGAGCACAACCGATCGGGGCGCGACCCCAGATATAACAACACGCGCATCGCATAATCGGTGTAGCGGGTGAGCCGCATCGATCCAGTCTCCAAAGATGTTTATCTATTGCATGTTTTTATGCGTCCGTATAGATGCATAGAAATTGCATGTTTTAGGAGTCGCGCAATGGGACTGGAAAAGATCGACGACGAAGGCCTTGGCCGACTTGTCGACGCCTTCTACGCCAGCGTCAGGGCTGACGAGGAATTAGGCCCGATTTTCAACGACGCCATTGCCGATTGGCCCGAACACCTTGAAAAATTGACGAACTTCTGGTCATCCGTGATGCTTACCAGCGGCCGTTACAAGGGACAGCCGGTTCCTGCCCACGTGAAACACCGCGCACGCATCACGCCGGAACTTTTTGAACGCTGGCTTGCCCTATGGGCCAGCACAACAAACGCGATGATGGAACCCGCCGCAGCCGCTGCCTTGCAGGACAAGGCCCAACGCATCGCGCAAAGCCTGCAACTGGCGATGTTCTTCCGCATCGACGCTGACGCGCCGTCACGTAACGGGGCACCCGCCGAAACGGTCGCTGCCCGGTGACGGTACATCGGTGAAAGCCACCCACCTGCCATCCAGTAACCCACCTCAAACAGAAATCCATTGGAGACGTTGATGACAAAGACACTCAGCAACGAGGCGATTGCGCTCGTCAAAGCTACAGTTCCCGCACTTGAAGCGCATGGCCTCGATATCGTGCACGAAATGTATTCGCGCATGTTTGAAAACCCCGAAATTCGTGACTTGTTCAACCAGTCTCATCACGGCTCCAGCGGGTCACAACCTCGGGCACTTACGGGCGCGATCCTCGCTTATGCCAGCAATATCGACAATCTTGGCGCGCTGGCCCCGGCTGTCGAGCGCATCGCGCAAAAGCATGTCGGTTTGCAGATTCTGCCCGAACATTACCCCCATGTCGGCGAGGCCCTGCTCGGCGCGATCAAGGCGGTCCTCGGCGATGCGGCAACGCCGGAAATCCTCGAAGCCTGGGGCGAAGCATACTGGTTCCTTGCCGATATCCTGATTGCCCGCGAAAGCATGGTCTATCACGAACAGCGTGAAGCTGACGGCGGCTGGAATGGCTGGCGCGATTTCAGGATCGAGGCAATCGTGAACGAAAGCAGCGTCATCAAATCGTTCATCCTGCGGCCTGTCGATGGCAAGGCGGTATTGCGCCACAAGCCCGGCCAATACCTGACATTCTGGTTCGACATTCCGGGGCAGCCGCCGGTTAAACGCAACTATTCCATTTCCAATGCAGCAAACGGCGAAACCTATCGCATTTCGGTAAAACGTGAACCGCAAGGCCTCGCCTCCGGCTGGCTGCATGACGACACCGCTGTCGGAACCGTGCTCAAGGTCGCGGCCCCGGCTGGAGAGTTTTTCCTCGGCGAACACACCGACAACCCTGTCGTCCTGCTGTCTGGAGGCGTTGGCCTGACCCCCATGGTTGCCATGCTGGAAACCCTTGCCGAAAGAGGCACCAGCCACCCCGTGCAATACATCCACGGCACGCATGACCGGGAAACGCACGCCATGCGCGACCACGTTCGCGCCCTTGCCGACAGCCATTCGGCGATTTCCGCCATCGACTTCCACCAGACCCCTCTTGCCGGGGAAGTGGCAGGTGTCGATTATGATTTCGCCGGGATCATCTCCGATGCGTGGCTGCTAGCCAATACGCCGGTCGACAAGGCGGATTATTTCATCTGCGGCCCCCGCCCGTTCCTGCGGGCAGCAGTATCCGCCCTGTCGCTCGCCGGCGTTCCATCCGGGCGCATCCATTACGAGTTTTTCGGTCCTGCCGACGAACTTCTGGCTGCCTGAGATTGAAAGCAGAACCGGCGTATGCGGCGAGCCTTGTCGATTGTTACCGCAAGGTCATCAGATAATCGACAACCTGCTTCCGCTGCGCCGGATCGGCGATGCCTGCAAAGGGCATCTTTGTCCCCGGCACTGCCTTTCGCGGAGATGTAAGCCACTTGTCGAGCGTGGCTGCATCCCACGTCAGGCCCGATGCCTTGAGAGCAGGGCTGTAGGTATAGCCCGGCAGGCTCCCTGCCCGCCGCCCCGCGACCCGGGCCAGACTTGGCCCGAACAGTGTCTTTCCCGGCTCGGTGGAATGGCAGCCGGTGCATTGGGAAAACGCGGCTGGCCGCGCAGGTGACGTTTCGGCCTGTCCGGGCGCGGGGGTGACGATCGCACCCACCACCACCAGCGCAAGGCCCGTTATCGCCAAAGTACC
>JAGREQ010000060.1 GCA_020446465.1 Novosphingobium sp.
GTAAAGTGCAAATGGTCGGGCGAGGCGATCGGACCGATCTCGCTGCGCACCCATTGACGCAGTTCTTTTGCCAGATCGTCAGTCGGTTCAACACCGGCATTCATCGTGACATAGCAATAGATGCCCTGCCCCTTGATATCATGGGGGAAACCAACAACAGCCGCTTCGGCGACAAGTTCATGCAGAACGAGCGCGCTTTCGATTTCCGCCGTTCCCATGCGGTGCCCTGATACGTTGATAACGTCATCCACGCGGCCCGTAATCCAGTAATAGCCATCTTCGTCGCGCTTGCAGCCATCACCTGTAAAATACTTTCCGCGATAGTTTGAAAAATATGTCTGCACGAAACGGTCATGATCGCCATAGACCGTGCGCGCCTGCCCCGGCCAACTGCGCGTAATACACAGATTGCCGCTCGCTGCCCCTTCCAGCACTGCGCCTTCATTATCGACGAGCTGCGGGCAAATCCCGAAAAATGGCTTGCCCGCACTGCCCGGTTTCATCGGGTGGGCGCCGGGCAATGTCGTAATCATTATGCCCCCGGTTTCGGTTTGCCACCAGGTATCGACAATCGGAATGCGTCCCTTGCCAACCAGATCGTGATACCAGCGCCACGCTTCGGGATTGATCGGCTCACCCACGCTTCCCAACAGGCGCAAGGATGACAGGTCATGACACGTCACATAGTCGTTGCCTTCACGCATCAGCGCACGGATTGCCGTGGGCGCTGTGTAAAGAATGTTGACCTTGTGCTTGTCCACCACTTGCCAGAAACGGTCATGCGCGGGGTAATTTGGCACACCTTCGAACATCAGGGCTGTCGCCCCGTTCATCAGCGGACCATAGACGATGTAACTGTGGCCGGTGATCCAGCCAATATCGGCCGTGCACCAGTAGATTTCGTTCGGCCTGTAGTCGAACACATAGCGGAAAGTTGTCTCGGTCCACACGGCATAGCCGCCGATCGTATGGACGACCCCCTTGGGCTGGCCGGTCGAACCCGACGTATAAAGAATGAACAGCGGGTCTTCGGCATTCATTGGCTCGCATGGACAATCCGCCGCCACATCAGCCGACAGTTCATCATACCAGTGATCGCGGCCCTGTTTCATGGCAACGTCGCCGCCCGTATGACGGACCACCAGCACACCTTTTACCGGCGCCTTTTCCAGAGCCGCATCGATATTGGCCTTGAGCGGCACACGCTTGCCACCGCGCAGACCTTCGTCCGCACAGATCACCCAGTCACTGCGGCAATCCTCAATCCGCCCGGCAATCGCATCGGGCGAGAACCCGCCGAAAATCACCGAATGCACCGCGCCAATCCGCGCACAGGCGAGCATCGCGACAGCGCCTTCCATAACCATCGGCATATAGAGCGTTACGCGGTCGCCCTTTGTAACACCCATTTTCTTGAGCGTGTTGGCCATGCGCGCCACTTCGTCGCGCAACTGGGCGTAAGTCAGGCGCCGGACTTCGCCCGCAGGATCATCCGGCTCAAAAATCAGGGCGGTGACATCGCCGCGGCCAGCCTCGACATGACGATCAACCGCATTGTGGCAGATATTGAGTTCGCCATCCTCGAACCATTTGATTGAAACCGGATCATAAGACCAGTTCGCCACTTTCGTCGGCTTTGCGATCCAGTCGATCCGTTCCGCCTGCTCCATCCAGAAACCATCGCTATCTTCCAGCGAACGCGCATACATCGCTTCGTATTGCGCAAGCGTGCAGTTCGTTCCCTGTTGCGCAGCCGTCGGAACAGGAACCACGTCCTTCATGGTTTCAAGCGTGTCTTGCATCTGTTGTATCTCCCGATTCTTTCCGGCGCGCACGGTCAATCCGCCAGTATCGCGCATATCGGCTGAACGCCAATCTTCCACAAACCCGTCTTATAGACAATTTCCAGGAGTTAGAAGTGCGGGCATCCGTCCATTTTTGCCTCAGGCAAAGGCCCGTGCGATGGCCGCACTTGCCGCTTGGCCCAAAGCCTGCCCCGCTTCGCAAGGAACGCGCGGAAAACCGTGATATGCGCCCGGATAGACATGCATTTCGACAGCCACTCCAGCGTCCGTCAACTTGCGTGCAAACGCCAGATTTTCGCCAATAAAGAGGTCTATGGAACCGGACGCGAGGAACACGGGCGGCATCTGTGACCAGTCCTCTTCGCGGCCCGGAACCGCATAGGCTGGGGGATTGTCCCGATCCACCCCGTAAAGGTAGCTGTCCCAGCCGAAAACGTTGTTTTCATGGGTCCATACATAGGCGCCATTGTGGGCATGTGACGGGGTCCGGTCATCCAGCATGGGGTAGATCGCCATGAGCAATGCGGGAAGCAGGGCACCTTTGTCCCGCAGTTTCAACACTGCCGCGCAGGCCAGCCCGCCACCTGCGCTAACCCCGCGAATAACGCTGCGGGCCGGATCAATGCCAAGGCCGCCCGCCCCGGAATGAATCCAGTCCCAGGCCAAAAGCACGTCCTCAAGCGGGGCGGGGTAAGGATGTTCGGGCGCGAGACGATATTCAGGGGAGATAACCACGCACCCCAGGTTCAAGGCATCGCGATAGAGGTCATCATGCTCATAATCCGTCGTGCCCGCGACATAACCTCCACCGTGGACATGGAGGATCACCGGCAGCTTTGCGGCTTTCGGCGTGGAAGGCCGCACGACAAGCGCCCGCATCATCGAGCCATCCGCCCGTGCAATCATCGCCTCTTCGGTCACGATCGTCCCATCGTCACCCATCTGCAATGGCGTTGGCGGTGACAGGACAGCGCGAACTTCGTCAATACGCGCGCCTATGTTCGACAGGTCCGGCAGGAGTTCGATGAATTTCTGCAAGTCTGGCGCGACTTTACCCAGCGGATCATTGGCCATCGGTTCTGACATCCTCTTTATCGTTTTACCCGGTCGGGTAATCGGTCAACACCTTGTGTTCACACTTTATCGTCTTGTCAAAGCACAGTGCGCATGGCCGCTGCCAAATGACTGGCAACGGCCACAGGCCAGGATGCAATCAATAGACCCCGGCTTTCGCGACATGGTCGAGGTAAGAAATCGGCCACCCCATTTCCATCCAGCCGCTGCCTTTATGGCCATCAATCGTGATATGCGACGCGCCTTCGTTCAGCACGAAGTTTGCCGCCGCCGGCAAGGGGAATACGCCGAACACCTCTGCCTCGACCCTGGTCGTGCGCCCTGCCTCATCCGTCACATCGCACTGGAACGATTTCTGGTTCAGCTTTTCGTCGCCCTGCCATTCAACAGCAAGATCGGTCACTTCGGCCATAACGCCATCCTTGAAGACATAACCGCGCACCTGCCGCTGGCCGAGCGCATAGAACTCCCAGAAATGGACCGAAAGCTTGTCACCCGCCTGCGATTGCAGCCAGCGATAGTAATGGAGAGCATCCCAGTCCCGCCTGCCCCAGCTATGATCGCGATGCCCCGGAGTAGTAAAATCAATAACCCGATCCCCGATCCTGAGCCGTCCCGTCACCGTTCCACTCTGTTCGATCCTGTCAGCCGCGCAATAGGACGGGCAACCATCCTTGTGGCTGGAATAGGCATAAGGCGGGTGGAATGCCTCGAACACGAAGTCGACTTCGGCCTCCGGCGATTTCCATGACACTTCTGCCCGCTGAAACCTGAGGTCTTGCGCCATGCGGAAATTATCGATGCGCCACTCATCGAACCCCATGTCGGCCGGCACTTCCCTGTCAGGCAGCCGCACCGAAATCGGATCACGGCCAAGTCCCCTGCCCCAGACGCCGAATGCCGCTCCGGCGATGTTGTCCTTATCCACCCAAGTATAAGTGAACAGGGCAATTTCGTGTTCCGGAATCACTACGCAATAAGGAATCGATTCGCGCATCAGCGCCATGTCCGGCAACGCGTGCCGCCCATCATGGAAGGGTTCAATCGCCATATCCGGCCGAAAAAGGCGGGGGTCCACGTCTGTCATATTTCATACTCTCCGATTGGGATCACGCACGATCCGCGGGGGGCTTTCTGCTCGCTGTCCATAGACCATTCAGATGACTTTCTTGCAAATTCGCGCATAGCACGCACTGACCAAATGGAAAGGGTCGGGTAGATAGACCGTGGACTTTCACGACACGTAAATATACCAGCCCTCATCGAAGCAGGCGCTCTTTCATGGGTGAGGCAAGAAGGAATATCATGGATCAGGACAAAATCGACTTGCGCGACAGGCCGACAGACGCCTTCATCGAAAATATCAGGCAACGATTCCCGGTTGAAACCGAAGTCGATCGGATGCTGACGCGCAAGATGCACATGCGCAACAAGGGCGAAGTCTATGCCGCCCATTCGCTTGAATCGCTGGTCGATGGGCTGAAAGGCCTCATACGCGCCAACGTGGGCGACGACTTCACCATCAGCAACGCAAACTGGCTGACAGGCGGAGCATCCAAAATCCAGGTCGCGTTCGATCTGGCCTGGAAGGAGAATGGCGAGGCAAAGCAGCAAAAACTCGTGCTGCGCATGGAGCCGACCGAATCCGTTGTCGAAACCAGTCGCCGCCGCGAATTTGATGTATTGCAAGCCCTCAACGGCGTCGTGCCGGTGCCGCCCTGTAACTGGGTCGATGCCGAAGCGGAGTTCCTGCCCCACCCCGCGCTCGTTTACGGGTTTGCATCGGGCGTCACGAAGCCGTCATCGCTCGATTCCAAACAGGTAACAGGCATCGGGCTGAACTATGGTCCCAAGCTGCGCGGCCCATTGACCAGCCAGTTTCTCGAACAAATGGGCACATTTCACAGGCTTGGTGGTGAACTGGCCGATCGTCTGCCCAGTTTCGACAAGGCCGAAGTCGGGTCCAATCTCAGCGCCCTGCGACAAGTCAACTGGTGGCGCCGGGTGTGGGAAGAAGACCGGCAGCAGGAAGAGCCATTGATGGCTGTAACTTATGACTGGCTGATCGCCAATGCGCCGCCGCTCGATCATGTCTCGCTGGTTCATGGCGATTGCCGCGCGGGTAACTTCCTGTTCGATGAGAACACCGCAAAAATCACGGCCTGGCTGGACTGGGAACTCGCCACATTGGGGGACCGTCATCAGGATCTCGCCTGGAGCATGATGGACCCTTACCGCCACTGGAACGAGGAAGGCACAGCCGAACTGATGAGCGGTATGCTTCCCCATGACGAATATCTCGAAGCGTACGAAAAGGCGTCGGGTCTAACGGTCGATCGCAGGCGGCTGGACTACTATCGCGTCTTGTGCAGCTATCTGGGTGTCGCCATCTGCCTTGGGACGGGTTATCGTGTGGCCCGCGGGGCAAAGACGCATCAGGACATCGTCGTGGGCTGGCTGGCAATGATCAGCTACCCTCTCATGCAGCAGCTTGAAGAAACCCTGAAGGAGGTGATTTGATGGTTCCCGATCCAGACCTGCAACTCCAGATGGTGATCAAGGCCCTGTCCGAAACCGTTTCGACCGCTGTTGATCCCGGTAACAAGGTTGCACAGGAACAGCTCCACCTGTCGATTGCGACACTTGGCATGATGCGCAGCCGGTTGCCGATGACGCGCAGGTTCTATCGCGCACTGGCGCAGGATGCCCTCACGCTGGCGAAAGACCTTGAAGAAAAAACCGGGCAGTCCGGGGCATTGACGCAAGCGATGAACGATGTTGGCCAGGCATTGACCGATCCGGGCATCGAAAACGAAGCGATCGAACAGTCACGCGCACGCCTTCATGAGGCAATTACCGACCACCTTGCCCAAATTGATAAAAGCCTTGGCACAGTGGCCCGTGACATCGTGATGCAAGGCAGCCTCGGCTCGATCGAGCGACAGCGTGCGTGGTTTGTCGAATCCGGGTTCGAACCCAATGCTGACCGCATCCCGGCAATTTCGGAATTGATCCAGACACCCGATCATCCGTGACACGCCCCTTTGCCTTGGGTATTCTGTGATGATTGCCCAAGGTTCAGGCCCAAGCATAAAGGAGCGTGGAGAACGCACATGAAAGACGCGCAGGGGTATTTTGCCTCAACGCATCTGCTGATGGATTCGTTGGGCGCTGCCCCAACACACTCCACTGCGCGCAAAAACTGGTGCGACATTCAGATGTGTGCATGGGAAGGCATCGCCGATGTCTGTGCATACGACAGCCCTTCTGACCTTTTGATAATCTATCAATTGGCCGGAACGGCGCGCGTTTCGGTCACTACGGACCAGCGCCGCTATGCCACGACCTCGCGGGCCGGTCTTGTTTCCATCATACATTTCGATTCTTCTGTGCGTTGGGATATCGGTGGCGAGTTCAGCAGCCTTTCACTGCACATCACTGAGGATTTCGTCCGCAAGCACGGCTGTGACGCTCTCGCCGCGAGACAACTTCCATCCCGCCCCAGCCTTGCGGTGAGCAACCCGTTCGTAACGGCTACGCTGGACGTCCTTGCCGAAAAAATGCGGTCGCAAATTGATCATGATGGCCGCGTTGCCGAAGCCCTGACAGCGGCCCTCATCACGTTTATCGACCATGGATTGCGCGACGGCATGAGAGTCCCGACCCCCAGGGCGCTTGCCGACGATGCGCTGAACAAGGTTTACGACTTTGTGGATCAATCGCTGGAACAGAACATTTCAGTGAACGACCTTGCTGCCCTGGTGGATATGCCAGTCACCCAGTTTGCCCGCCAGTTCTACACTGCGACTCAGATCACACCTTACCAGTTCGTTATAGAGCGGCGTCTGAGGCAGGCTTATGACATGCTGCGGGAAAGCGATGAAGACATCAGCGAAATCGCCTTGCGGTGTGGTTTTTCCAGCCAATCCCATTTTTCTACTGTTTTCAAGAAATTGCGCGGATTAACTCCCGCTGCCTACCGGAAGCGGTTCACCTGATCGCACCAGCAGGTGCACAAATTGCCATGCGCGATGTGGATACGCGCAGATTACCTTGACATGGCATCTAAATAACCGAACAATCGTCAGAAAGGCGCTGGAATCTGAAATCCTCTCAAGGAATTTGAAAGACTCCGAGGCGCGATAATAATTACATAAGCAAGCAAGGCGACTGGCCGGCCAGACGGACTGATCGCCATGCTCAAGACGAATGGGACAGGATTAGATGACAGACTCGCCGGCAGCCCCCTTTTCAGGCCTGCGCGTTATTGACCTCAGCCAGATATATAACGGCCCCTATGCAACTTACCTGATGGCTCTGGAAGGTGCAGAAGTCATCAAGGTCGAACCACCGGCAGGGGAACCCTTGCGCAAACGCACTGTCGTCGGCGGTGCAGGCTTGCCTTTTGCCATGCTCAACGGCGCCAAGCGCTCCATCGCGCTCGACCTCAAGAGCGAAGATGGCAAACAGGCCTTGCTTGAACTTGTTGACCATGCCGACGTGCTGGTCGAAAATTTCTCGCCAGGCGTGATGGACCGGCTGGGGCTGGGTGCAGAAGTTTTGCAGGCACGCAATCCACGCCTGATCTATGCTGCCAGCTCCGGTTATGGACGCGATGGCCCATACAAGAACTATCCGGCGATGGATCTCACCATGCAGGCAATGTCCGGCGCGCTATTCGTGACCGGCTTTCCTGATCGAGAACCCGTGAAGTGCGGCCCGGCGATTGCAGATTTCTTCGCCGGCATCCACCTTTATGGGGCGATAGCAACGGCCCTGTTCGAGCGTCAGCGGACTGGCATCGCACGGCGCGTTGAAGTGACGATGCAGGATTCAATCTATGCCTCGCTCAGTTCCAATTTCGGCCTCGCCTGGTCGAAGAGCGATGGCCCGGAAATCTCCCGAACTGCGAACCGCCACGGCGGCCTCGCGGAATGCCCTTACAACGTCTATCCGACAGCCGATGGTCACATCGCCATAATTTGCGCCCGCGATGAACATTGGCATCGCCTTGCCGAACTCATGGGGCGGCCTGAACTGGCGCATGATGAACGCTATCACACATTGAAAGAGCGCGTCCCCCGGATGGACGAAGTGGATGCGCTGGTCAGCGAATGGACTGGTTCCCTGCCGACCACCGAAGTGTTCGACACGCTTATGTCGGCAAGGATCGCCTGCGCGCCGGTCCGTTCGCTGGATGCGGTCATGTCAGATGAAAACATGTTCGCGCGCGGCTCGCTCATGAACGTCGATCACCCCCGATTTGGCAAAGTCGTGGTCCAGCAGACGCCATTCCGGCTAGAAGGCGCACCGTTGCGCATTCCGGAACCAAGCGAAGACCTTGGCCAGTCGACCCACGACGTCCTGTCACAGTTTACCACGCTGTCTGACGAACAGATCAACGCCGCAGCGGGCGGCAATGGCTAACGAACGGACACGCGTTTCCTGATTTCATATTTTTCACAATACTAAACATCAGAGGATTGAGAACATGACAAGCAAGCGTATGCGTTTTGGCGCATTTATCGCCCCACATTTCCCGGCTGACGAACACCCCAACCTCGCCATCGAAGAGGATATGGACCGCGTCGTTCACATGGAAAAAATGGGCTTCGACGAAGCCTGGATTGGCGAGCATCACTCTGGCGGATGGGAAATCAACGGCAGCCCTGAACTGTTTGCTGCTGCGGTTTCGCAGCGCACCAGCCGCATCAAACTGGGGATGGGCGTTGTCTCCCTCCCCTATCACAACCCCTTCATGGTGGCAGACCGCATCCGCCAGCTGGATCACATTACAAAGGGTCGTACGATTCTGGGCATGGGGCCCGGCTCGCTACCTTCCGATGCCTACATGATCGGCGTTCCGGTGAAGGACGCACGCGATCGCATGGAAGAGGCTATCGAACCTATTGTGCGCCTTCTGAACGGTGAAGTCGTGACCGCCAAAAGCGACTGGTTCAATCTTCAGGAAGCACAACTTCAGCTCGATGCCTATAATGACGATGGTGTTGAAATCGCTGCAGCCAGCCAGGTTTCTCCCACGGGTTCAATCGCAGCGGGCAAGCATGGCCTGTCAATGCTGTCGATCGGGGCGACCTCTGCCGGGGGCTTTAACGCTCTGGCGAAAAACTGGCAGATCGCCGAAGAAACCGCTGCCGAACACGGCAACACCATGGACCGCAACGGCTGGCGCCTTGTTGGCCCTGTCCACATCGCCGAAACGCGCGAAAAGGCGCGTGAAAATGTGCGCTATGGTCTCGAAAAATGGCTCCACTACATGTCGAAGGTCGCGGCTCTGCCACTGGCGCCGCCCGCCGGGACAGACCCCGTCGAATTCATCATCAGCACCGGCTTTGGCGTTATCGGCACCCCCGATGATTTTGTTGCCCAGATGGAACGCCTCAATGAACAGTCGGGCGGGTTCGGCTGTTTCCTCAACCTCGACAGCCACTGGGCTGACTGGGCAGAAACGAAACGCTCCTATGAACTCATCGGTCGCTACGCGATTCCGAAAATCAACAAGCTCAACGCGGCCCGCGAGAGGTCCGAAGCATTCCTTCGCGACAACCATGAACGCTTCCACGGCGAACTGACGAGCGCGGTGCGCGACAAACTGGA
>JAGREQ010000061.1 GCA_020446465.1 Novosphingobium sp.
CGTGGCTCGATGCTTCGTAAGCGACATGCGATACCCCTTCGCGCGCAAGACCGCTCATATTGGAAAGGAAGGTAACGATGTCCGGGCTGGTCAGCCCCGTTGAAACCGATCCATCGGGCGTCGTGACCCCCAGCGTTCCAATGGAGGCCGCGCTGTTGCCTGCCATCCGCCATATCTGGCGCGTCATTTCGACAGTCGATGTCTTGCCATTGGTGCCGGTAACGGCAACGATCGTATCCGGGAAGGGCGCGAAGAACGGCGCTGCGATCTGCGCAAAAGCGCGGCGCGGCTCCGCATCGGCAATGTGGGCAGCGCCGCTGACCCGAACTTCGGGCCGCGCGACGACTGCGACAGCCCCCGCAGCCACCGCCGCCGGGATAAAGTCCTCTCCATTGACAACAGCGCCCTGAAACGCGCCGAACACATTGCCGGGGGCAACCTTGCGGTGATCAATAGCAAAGCCCGTCACTGTCGCCTTGCCATGGTCAGCAACCGAAAAGCCCGCCAGTTCGACAAGGGCGTCCAGCGTCATCAGTCCTCCTTCCCGACAAGCGGTTTGAGGTCTGACAAGTCAATGTCGCGCTGGCTATCGGGCATGACGCCCAGCAGCGGCCCGATACGCGGAACGACGCGCCCGACGATGGGGGCGGCATTCCACGCCGCTGTGCGCTGGAAAGAACTCGCCACTGTGCCTTTGGGTTCATCCAGCATGGCAATCACGACAAAACGCGGACGGTCCATCGGGAACGCCGCAGCAAAGGTGGAAACCAGCGTAGAGCGACGATAGCCGCCCGCCCCCGGCTTTTCAGCACTGCCGGTCTTGCCGCCGACCCGGAAACCCGGCGCATTCGCGTTACGGCCCGTGCCATAAACGGCAATCATCCGCAGCAACTGGTTCATCCGCGCACTGGTGGATGCCTTGAACACGCGTCGCCCCTTGGGTACTTCGGATGGCGTCAGCTTGTGCAGCGTGGACGGACGCCAGATGCCGCCATTCACCATGGCTGCATAAGCAGACGCCAGATGCAGCGGCGTCACGGCGATGCCGTGACCATAGCTCACCGTCATGGTCCGCAAGCGAGGCCAGTCACCACTTGGCCAGATCGGGAAACCGCGCGCGGGCAGTTCGATATGCGGCCGTTCATTCATGCCAAGGTCCGCCAGCGTGCGTTTGAGCGCCGCACCGCCCAGTTCATCCGCAATTTGCGCGGTGACGATATTGGACGAATGGATCAGCGTTTCCGGCACATTGAGCGATGCACCGATCGTGTGGCTGTCGCGGATATGAAAGCCGCCAATCGCCAGCGGGCGGTTGGCCTGATAGCGCCGCGACAAATCGGTGACGACCCCCGCGTCAATCGCCGCTGCAACCGTCAGTGGCTTGAACGTGGAGCCAAGTTCGTAAACCTGGTTCGTCACCCGGTTGAACATGTATTTTTCGTCTTGCCTGGTGATCTGGTTCGGGTCGAACTCCGGCAAGGATGCGAGCGCCATGACTTCGCCCGTATCGACATCAAGCACGATACCTGCCGCGCCCACGGCGTTCACCGCCAGCATACCGCGCCGCAGTTCATCCTCCAGTGCGCCTTGCACCCTGCTATCAATCGACAGAACCGAAGGATTGCCGCGCCGCGCCGGATCGAGCAGCTGTTCGTCCATCGCCTGTTCCATGCCCACCCGGCCATGGCCATCCGCCGCGACATAGCCCAGCACATGGGCAGCCATCTGCCCTTGCGGATAAAAGCGATCCTTCTCTTTGGGGATTTCCAGCGCCAGTTCGCCAATCGCCTGCACCCGGTTCGCATCTTCGGGCAGAATGCGACGGCGCAAGTAACCCGGCTTCCCGCTGGCGAGGCGCGCAGTCGTTTTTGCCACGTCCATGTCGGGGAAGATGGCCGCAAGTTCCGTGGCGACGGTCTGCGGCGACTTCACCAGCGGGGAACCACCATCGCTGAAAGCCCTGGGGTTATACCACAGGGCATAGGCTGGAAATGCGCGCGCCAGCGGCACGCCGTTGCGATCCACGATCTCGCCACGAGCAGGCAGGAGCGCGTCGGCCAGTGGCTGTTGTTCCAGCGCGTTGCCGAAAATGCCAATCTGCACGACCCGCATCAGGGCCACCACCGCAACAAGCAGGAAAATGCCAATCGTCCAGAGCGCGCGAAGCTGGGCAGTTAACAGGAGGCGTTGACGGACATTGGCCAGCTGAACGCGACCGGAGCTGATCGCGGTGCTGACGCTGAGTGCCGTCATTCCGTGGCCTCCTGCGCGGAGGTGAGCACAATCCGCCTTGCGCGTTCGCCCAGTTTTTCAGGATCGAGGCCACCTGCGGCAATCTGGCTGGAAATCGCGCTCATCGCCGTCCTGCCCGATCCGCTATGGCCGACAGCAACATCGTGCACCTCAGCCGCGATCGCCTTGCCGGTCAGCGGCGATACCATGGCAACCAATGCTCCGGCTGCAGAACTGGTGCTGTCGCCTTCTTCCACCTCGGCATTGGCGACACGGATTGGTTCGGGCGCACCGGGTGCGCGCGGCGTGCCGAACCGGGCTAGCTGACGCTCCCCTTCGAGAAACTGCTGCGCATCGGGTGCGCGATAGCCGAATTCGACATCGTTCCAGTTGGCAAGCTGGCGCTGGCTGGCACGCGTCTGAAACTCGGTTTCCAGCATCGCGTTCTGGTTCTGGAGCGAAACGATCTGCCGTTCAGCGAGGCGCACCTCGCTTTTCACCGCGTTGACGCGGAACGTCAGGGCCGCAAAGCCGACAACCGCCATAATCACCAGTGCAGCCCAGCCAATCGAACGGAGACGTGATGCAGTCATCGTCATGCGGCCTTTCTGCTGGAGGGTGCGGCAGTGCGGATGGCCGAACGCAAAGTGGCAGACCGCGCGCGCGGGTTGCGGGCGAGTTCCGCTTCACCTGCACGAACAGGCTTTGCCACATGCGCGAAAGTTGCCGGCGGGGCATCGTTGCGCGCAGCCACTGGCAAATGGCGCGACACGGCAACCTGCTTGCTCGACGCGGCACGCAGGAATTGCTTCACGATGCGGTCTTCAAGGCTGTGAAAAGTGACAACGGCCAGCCGCCCGCCTTCACCCAGCAGCGTTTCAGCGGCGCACAGCCCTTGTTCCAGTTCGTCCAGCTCTGCATTCACATGAATACGAACCGCCTGAAAACTGCGCGTGGCGGGGTCTTTGGGCGCGCCGGGGCGATAACCCAGCGCCTTTCGCACAACGCGGGCAAGATCACCCGTCGTTTCCAGCGGACGCGCAGCAACAATGGCGCGCGCGACGCGGCGGGACTGCCGCTCTTCGCCATAACGATAGAGCACATCGGCAATTGTTTCTTCCGGCGCGTCGTTCAGGAAATCTGCTGCACTTTGCCCATCCTGGCTCATCCGCATGTCAAGCGGGCCATCAACGGAAAACGCAAAACCGCGCGCCGCCTGATCCAGCTGCATCGATGACACGCCAATATCCATGACAATCCCGTCAACCCGCGCGACTCCGGTCTCGGCAAGCGCATCGACCATTTCGGAAAAACGGCGCGGATGGAGAATGAGCCGCGGTGGGTTTTCCACGGTTTCAGGCCATGCCTGCCCAGCCCTGATCGCATCGGGATCGCGATCGAAGGCATGAACCTGCACCCCGGCGTCAAGCAGACGGCGGGTATAGCCACCTGCACCAAATGTTGCATCAACAATGACAGCACCGGGCTGCGGATCGAGCGCAGCCACCACTTCATCGAGCAGAACGGGGATATGCGGTTGTTCTACCGGGGCCATCATGCCTTGCGCCCCTTCGATCCGCTGGCGTTTTCCGCCTCCAGAGCGCGACAAGCCGCCTGTGCGCTCTCCCATCCCTGGCCCATCGCGTAGATTTCCGTCGGGTTCCAGAGAGTGAAGAAACTGCCTGCTCCCTGAAAATACACGCTGCCATCGAGATTGCCGAGATCCACCAGATGCGCGGGCATCACGAAACGCCCGCTGGAATCGAACGGGATTTCCACAAAGCCGAACAGTTGCATGGCCCGAAGGTCGCGGTCGAAATCCACCCCGCGCCGAATGGCCTGATCTTCCTCGCGATCAAGCTGGGCATCGAGTTCCGCCCGGCGGGACAGACCAAAGCCGGTCAGGCAGTTCCAGCGTTCATGCTTGCCAAGGCACAAAACCCGGCCATCGCTGGATTCGGCAACAGCCTTGCGGAACGCAGGCGGCAGGACGAAGCGATCCTTGTCGCCCCGCAGCGAGTATCCTTGCCCGCTGTATCCTGTTGACCTGACCGCCGACACCTAATCGCCCCCCGCCTGAAACCTTACAGACAGACCCTCCCCGGCCCGAGGCGCACAACTGCACCCGGAAACCCGCGCAACTGTGCACACGGTAAGGAATCTTTGTCCGATGGACTGATGTCATAACGCGGGAGATTGCGCGATTAAAGGGAAAATCACGGGAATTTGCGGGATAACTAAATAATGAACTGTTTTTATTATATTAATTTGATAAATACAAAATCAACCAAGGTTGTTCATTCACTTTATGTTCCAGGTATATCCCCTTGAAAATGCGCGACTCTGCATCCGTGCACGATTCCGAATCCAGATATTCCCGTAATTTCCCGTATCGCTGGCGTCATATCGCCCGACTTTGGATCAGTTGGCGGGAAACGCCTGACGGGCAAGTTGCGCCAGAGCCGCACGCTGCAAGGTCACGCCCTCACCGGCATCTTCCAGCAAAGCCGCATCCGCCACAATCAACGCCTGCCCCTTGCCAATCCGGCACAGGGCGACAAGCCCCTGACCTGAAAGCCTGCACGGGGCCGCAACAGATTTGTCGGTCAAAGACGTCGCAACGGCAAGACGCCCCGGAAGGTTGACGGGGAGCGTCAGGTTTTCATCAACCTCAACGATGCGTTCGCCCTGTTGCTGGAAATCGTCATATTCCAGCCGCAGCCCCCAATGCGTCAGAATGGGGGAGAGCAGCACCACGTCATGTGGTCGCCGCTTGTCGCCCAAGGGATACGGCGATTCTGCGGTCAGCATCGGATCGGCAAACAGCAGCAGGTGCCCGCCTGCCCGCACCCAGGCATCCAGTGCGACATTTTCCGTCGGCGAAAGCGCGCGCGGCTGAGCAACGAGCAGGTTCTTCAGCCCGGCCAGGGTATCGCCAGCCTCGCCCTCGCCCAGAATATCAAGCGGACGCAGGGCATAGCGCCGTTCAAGTTCAGCGCGCACCCAATGCGGTTCACTCGCGGTGGCCAGCATATCGCCAAGCGTCACGCTGTCCCCCCAGTAAATCGGCAGCGTCCCAAAATAGCCGAGCGGCGTGCGTTCTTCCGGCGGCAAACAACTTTTCGCAAGTCCCGCAACGCCCAGAACCGTGCCTGTTACCAGCAGCGCCAGCACCAGCATCAGTGCAAAGGCTACGCCTCGCTTACTGGCGCGGCGCGGTTTTGACATTTTCCTGCTGGCCCGGCGTCACACCGGATTGGGGGAGTTCGTCAGCCGATAGCGGCGCCCCGCTCGACTGGGAACTTGATGGCAGTTCAGGCACAACCCCCGCATCGCTCAAAGGATCGCGAGCAGAAACCGTTGCAGAAGGATCAGCCGGCGTTGTGGCAGACGCTTCGGGAACGGTGGTTGCATCGCTCTCCATCGCACGCTCCATGATGATATTGGCCATTGCCACGACCAGAATCATCGCAGCAAGACCAATCAGCCCGATCTGCAGGCGCTGGACAGCCTGCCTGCGCGTCCCGCCCAAAGGGGCCGAAACAACCGCGGATTCATCCTCTGTGAAGGAGGTGAGCGCCTCGCTGCCCTGGTTCTCGCTCATCAGCGCAAAGCCATCCTTTCCGGGCAGCGGATCAAGTGCTGGCGCTGCTGCCTTCGCGCAGCCAGTCAAACACCGGCAGATCCTTGGACCGCAGCCAATCTGCATTGTAAAGCGTCGAAAGATAGCGGAAACCCGTGTCGCACAGGATAGTTGCAACGCGCGGACGCTCCTTGCCGCTGGCTTTCAGCTCCTTGCCAAGCGCGATAGCACCTGCAACGTTAATCCCGCTCGACAAGCCAAGACACAGGCCTTCCTCGCGCAGCAGCCGGGCGACCCATTCCATGCCTTCCTCGTCCGAAATGCGAAACTGGGTATCGATGGGCGCACCTTCGAGGTTTGCCGTGATGCGGCCCTGCCCGATGCCTTCGGCGACAGATGAACCCTCCGCTTTCAGTTCGCCACTGGCGAAATAGCTGTAGAGCGCCGCGCCATGCGGATCGGTGATCGCGATGGTGATTGTTTCGTCGAACTCTTTCAGCCCCATGCCGACACCGGCAATCGTGCCACCCGTGCCAGCAGCGCATGTAAAACCGTCGATCCGGCCTTCCATCTGCTCCCACAGTTCGGGCGCGGTGCTTTCGATATGGGCCTTGCGGTTGGCGATATTGTCGAACTGGTTCGCCCAGACGGCACCGGGCGTTTCCTCCGCCAACCTGCGCGAAGTGTGAACGAAGTGGTTGGGGTCGGCAAACTTTGTCGGCGGGACAAGCACCAGCTCCGCACCAAGGGCGCGCAGCGTATCCATCTTTTCCTTCGACTGATTGTCAGGCATGACAATCACGGTCTTGTAACCGCGCGCATTGGCCACCAGCGCAATACCTATGCCGGTGTTACCCGCCGTGCCTTCAACCACAGTGCCACCCGGCTTCAGTTCACCACGGGCCTCTGCATCGCGCACAATCCAAAGAGCGGCCCGATCTTTCACGGACGCGCCCGGATTGGTAAACTCACACTTGCCGAAGATTTCGCAACCGGCAGCCTCGCTCGGCCCTTTCAAGCGCACGAGCGGGGTGTTGCCAATCAGTTCCAGCGTATTTTCACGAATGATCGGTACAGTCATGCCCATCAGTTAGGCTGCCTGCGCCGCGCCTGCAACCATTTGCAGCAATCCGGGTGCTGGATGGCCCGGTGGCTGACCCCAATCAGTCTTCGGGAGCGATCGTTACTTTCAGACCGTCGAGATCATCGCTCATCTGGATCTGGCAGGACAAGCGCGACATTTCGTTGCGGTGATCGGAACTGTCGAGCAAGTCGTTTTCGTCTTCGGACATGGCTGGCAGCTTGTCCTCAAAACCCGGCGCAACATAGACATGGCATGTGGCACAGCTGCAGCAACCACCGCAAAGCGCCAGAAGTTCATCGAATCCGTTGTCACGGATTGCTTCCATCACGCTGACGCTGCCGCCAACATCAATTGCAGTTTCTTCGCCGTCGCGGTTGGTGACGAGGAGTTTTGCCATTTTTTCCAAAGCCTCTCAAATTATTCTGACAATGGTGCCCTGTCGCACAAGTGGACGGGCTGCTAAGGGAAAGCAAGGCTCTTTACAAGAAGGAATGAACGTGGGGGTAGACCGCGCAACGCTGGAACTTTCGCTGAAAAACCTCGCTGCGGCGGAACCTGCGGTCGCCGCGGCCCTGGCCCAGGTCGGCTATCCCGAACCGCGTATTCGCGAACGCGGATACCGCACCTTGCTACGCACTATCGTTGGCCAGCAGGTGAGCGTCGCAGCGGCAGCATCGGTCTGGAACAAGCTTTCTGCTCACCTTGGCGAAGACGTTCCGCCCGAAGCCTTGCTGGCCTCCAGCTTCGATGACTTGCGTGGCTGCGGCCTGTCCCGCCAGAAACAGGGCTATGCCCGCTCGCTATGCGAACTGGTCGTTGCAGGAACGCTGGATTTCGATGACTTGCCTGCCGATGACGAAGAAGCGATTGCCCGGCTGGTGCAAGTCAAGGGGATCGGACGCTGGTCTGCGGAAATCTACCTGCTTTTTGCAGAAGGCCGCGCCGACATCTGGCCTGCGGGCGATCTGGGCGTGCAGGCCGGGCTTCAGCGCATCTTTGCCCTGGATGAACGGCCAGACGAAAAACAGGCTCGCGCCATGGCCGAAAACTGGCGACCCCATCGCGGCGCCATGGCTATCTTCACCTGGCACTGCTATGACAATCCTGCCCTGTAAAAAGCGTTGAGAGAGGACCGGAACAAGCGATGACGCGATCCATTTTCATCACTGGCGGCGGCTCCGGCATTGGCCGCGCCATGGCCCGCCACTTTGCCGGCGAAGGCTGGTTTGTCGGGTTAGCCGACATCAACGAAGATGGCATGGCCGAAACCGGCGCCATGCTGCCCGAAGGCCAATGGCATTCTATCAACCTTAACGTCACGGACCGCGCGATGTGGGACAGCGCACTCGACGCGTTCAGCACAGCGGCAGGCGGGCGGATCGACGCAGTCGCCAACAATGCAGGCATTGCCTTTGGCGGCCCTCTGGTGGCCAACAGCCAGAAGGAAATCGACGCGCTGGTTGCCGTCAACATCACCGGTGCGATTTATGGCGCACAGGCATCTTATGCCCACCTCGCCAAAGTTGCGCCGGGAAGCTGTCTGCTCAACACCTGCAGCGCATCGGGCATCTATGGCACGGCCAACATGGCGGTCTATTCCGCCACCAAATTTGCTGTGCGCGGGCTGACAGAGGCGCTCGACATCGAATGGGCGGGAAAGGACATCCGCGTCCGTTCACTCATGCCCAGCTTTATCGACACGCCGCTTCTGGCCGGTCCCAGCAACGCGAAAACCAGCCGGACCATGCACGATCAGGTTGAAGCAATGGGGCTGGAGTTTACCTCTGTCGAGGAAGTGGCGCAGGCAGCATGGGATGCCGTGCATGGCGAAAAGCTGCACTGGCCCGTGGGCAAGACAGCCCGCAAGCTGGCTTTCGCCGCGCATTGGACTCCGGGTATGTTGCGAAACAAGATGCGCGCCAGCGTGCAGCGACGCGCCCGGCGCAAGGGCGATTGACCGCGTCCGTATCAAGACCCGTCAAAGCGCATCAATAGCCTTAGCCATCTCCACATCGCGCACGCTCAACCCGCCGGCGTCGTGCGTGGTGAGTGTAATTTCCACCCGGTTATAGACGTTGGACCATTCGGGGTGATGATCCTGCTGTTCTGCCAGCAGGGCCACGCGCGTCATGAAGGCAAAAGCCGCGCTGAAATCGGCAAATGTGTAGGTCCGCTCTATCGCCAGCCCATCCTGTGCAAGGGTCCAGCCCGGCAATAAAGCAAGAGCTGCATCACGCTCCGAAGCATTGAGGCGGGCGATAGCCATTTCATCCATCTCCTTGGCAGCGCCGCAGGTTTCGCCTATCCGCGCAAGCGATGCAAGCCAGCCAACCCGCACCGCGCATGACTGCAACAGACCTTGCCTGTCGGCGCGGGGACAGGGTGCTGTTTCGCGGCCTGAACCTCTCTCTCAATGCTGGCGATGCGCTCCACATCACCGGGGCGAACGGGATAGGAAAGTCCAGCCTGCTGCGCATAATGGCCGGTCTGCTGCGCCCTCTGGCGGGATCGGTGGAATGCTCTGGCGCGATCGGGTTGCTCGATGAACGCCCCGCGCTTGACCTCCAGCGCCCGCTGGGAAGGGCGCTTG
>JAGREQ010000062.1 GCA_020446465.1 Novosphingobium sp.
GGCATAGAGCTGGCGGGACAATTCGGCAGCCAGCGTCGCGGCGACAAGCTGGCGGGCCTGCGGGCGTTCATCGAGACCTTCAAACTGATGGGCAAGCCAGGCAGGAATGTCGGTGCCGCAAAGGCCGCTCATCCTTTCGACAGCGGCAAAGCTGGTGATCGGCATGATGCCGGGCACGATCTCCGCCTCTATGCCTGCGGCCGCTGTTGCATCGCGGAAGCGGAAAAAGGTTTCCGCCTCAAAGAAAAACTGGGTGATGGCCCGCGTTGCGCCCGCGTCAATTTTGCGTTTCAGATTGTCGATGTCGGCTTGCCGATCCGGCGAATCAGGGTGGCATTCCGGGTAGGCCGCAACCGAAATCTCAAATGGCGCAATGGCGCGCAAGCCGGCGACCAGTTCGGCGGCATTGGCGTAACCTTGCGGGTGCGGCACGAAAGGTGTGCCGGGACCAGCAGGTGCATCGCCGCGCAAGGCGACCACATGGCGCACACCCGCATCCCAATATGCGCGGGCGACCTCGTCCACTTCTTCGCGGCTGGCTTCGACGCAGGTCAGGTGGGCGGCGGCGGGGATGTTCGTTTCCCTGGCAATCCGCGCGACCGTTGCATGGGTGCGTTCGCGGGTAGAGCCGCCCGCACCATACGTGACCGAGACAAAGCGCGGGCCGAGCGGGGCGAGTGTTTCCACCGCTTCCCAGAGCGTTTGCTCCATCTTTGCCGTTTTGGGCGGAAAAAACTCGAACGATACGTCAATATCGCCGGGAAGGCCCGCAAAGAGCGAGTCTCCGTTCAGGCTGGCGGTTGAGTCTGGGGCTTTGGTCAATGTCGGGGGCTTTCGGTTTTCTTATATCTTTTATGTGGCAAGGCGGGTGCCTGCCCAGATGGCGATCGTCAACTCGCTGCCGGGCACGAACTGGACAGGATCGGGAGCGAATCCGTTCCGGGTGAGAGTTTCGGCCAGTTCATCCGCACCGAACCCGAGCCGGGTATGGGCATGGAGGCGGCGCAGTTCCTCCCGGTCATGCGGTGTGAAGTCAGTGACGACAATGCGCCCACCGTCCCGCGTGACGCGAGCGGCCTCTGCCAGCACATCGTCGGGCGTCAGTGCGAAGTGGAGCACCTGATGCAAGGTGACCGTATCGAAAGAAGCGTCATCGAAGGGCAGGGCCGTAAAATCGCCGTGGACCAGATCGAACTTGTCAGCAGGAAGATTTTGCAGGCGAGTCCGGGCGAGGCGGAGCATGTCGGGGCTTCGGTCCAGACCGGTCACATGGCTTGCGCGGTCGCTCAGCAGTTCGGCGATGCGCCCGGTGCCCGTGCCAATGTCCAGCAGGTGTCCGCACGGCTTGCCACCCAGTGCCTGATTGAGCGCCGTTTCGACTTCGCCATCATCGCTGTGCAGGCTGCGGAGCTGATCCCACTGGTCGGCATGGTCGGAGAAATAACGCGCAGCGGCTTCTTCCCGCGCGGACCGAATGGCGGCAAGCCTGCGCCTGTCTGCCGCGCATTGTGTGGCAAATGTCGCGTCCTCGCCTTCCGCTGCGGCAAGCAAGATGCTGACTGCATCGGCTATCCCGGCATCATCTGAATCTGTGCCAGCGCCGGGCAAGGCATTATAGACGAATACCCACGCGCCTTCCTTGCGGCGCGCAACAAGGGCGGCATCGCCAAGGATACGGATATGGCGCGAAACGCGGGGCTGGCTTTGTCCCAGCACTTGCGCCAGTTCACCCACGGCCAGTTCCATGCGGGCGACAAGCCGCATGATCCGCAAACGAGTGGGATCGGCAAGAGCGCGAATGACAGAATCGATCTGCATTGCACGCTCATATAAAGATATATTTATATTTGCAACTCAGTGGGGCAATTCGACAATTGCCCGACCCGGCATGATTGGCTACCATTGTTGCAGGCGAGGGGAAAGGTTTCGTCTCGCGCAGTTCTTCTCCAGAAAAAAGGTGATGTTTATGAAGAAGATCATTTCTGTCGCAACTGTGTCTGCATTCGCTCTTGCCCTTGCTGCCTGTGGCAGTGCGGATGATGCCTCCGCCGACGCGCAGGCCGATACCGTGGAAATGCCCGCTGATGAAGCGATGGCCGGTGACGTTGACGCCCCTGCCGAGGACGAAGGTGCAATGGCTGACGGTGCAGCCGATACCTCTGCCGATGCTGCCGCAGACGCCGCAGGCGATGGGGAAGAGGCCGCCAAAGTGCAGACCGCTGAAGAAGCTGGCGCTGCTGCTGCAAGTGCCGCCGCTGAAGCTGCCGCTGCTGCTTCGTCCGCCGCTGGCCACGCAGCCGACGCTGCCAATGCCGTGAAGAAAGCTGCCGAATAAGGCCGGCCGCATGGCTCCCGTCCACAATATGACGTTACATACGCGCGGGCGGGGTCTGCTTTATATTTGTGTGCTGGGGTCGTGTGCGGCATTGTCTGCGTGCGGCTCCAGCGACAATGCCCCCGGCCCCGGCGGCGTCACGGTGGGGGAGGCGAGAGCGCTGGATGAAGCGGCGCAAATGATTGAGCAACGGCGCCTGCCGGATGACATCATTTCTGACGTTGAAACAGGCCGCAAAGGGCAGGTTCGGGATGACACGAAGCCCGGACAGAACGCTGCGGAAGATAACCCCCGGCCATAACTCGCTTGCCGTCATTACCGCATGATCCCGCGGCGCAAGACATTCACCACTGCCAGCAAGGCGATTGAGCCGAGGAACGACACGATCAGCGACCCCGCGCTGTAGTCGCCCGCATAGATATTCCCGCTGCCAATTACCGGATTGACCAGAAGCCCGGTGAGCAGCGCCCCGAAAATGCCCACAGCGATATTACCGAGAATACCTCCATGCGTGTCAGTCCGAAGGATGATCGACGCGAGCCATCCAAGCAAGGCACCTGCCAGGATGAGCACCGCTATTCCCATTGCCTTTTCACCCTTTCAACCAACGCTGAAAAAATCGACGGCAAGGCAATGGGTTCCGTATTCCACGCGGAAATGTGACTTGTTTACAAAACTATCGGCCGTCTGGAGTATTATTTGGCCGCGATTCCACGGCGCTCGAAATGCTTTAGCGAAGGCCAAGCCAGGCGAGCGCGGCGCTCCCGGCGAGGATGCGATACCATGCAAACGGAGCAAAGCCGGAACGGCTGACGTAAGCCACAAATGCGCGGATCACGACCAGTGCGACGACAAACGAGACTGCAAAGCCCACCGCGATTTCACCCCAGCCGACGTTGGTTTCGCCCGCCATCAGGGCATCGCGGTTATCGAGCAGTTCAAGCGTTGTGGCGCCAATCATTGTCGGTACGGCAAGAAAAAAGGAAAACTCCGCCGCAGTCTTGCGGTTGATGCCCATGGCCAGCGCCCCCATGATGGTAGCGCCGGAGCGGCTGACCCCCGGTATCATGGAAAGGCATTGGGCAAAGCCAACCCCGATGACTTGCTTCAACGGCAAGTCGCTCACTTCCATAAACTCACCAGACTTGGCGACCCGTTCGATACCCAGAATGGCAATGCCGCCAATAATCAGCGCCCAGCAAACAATCGTGGGGCTGCCCAGCATGATGTCGATATAATCCTTGAGCAGAAGCCCCAGAACGGCAGAGGGCAAAAATGCGACAAGGATATTGCGAAGGAAGTGCAGCCCATCGCGTTCCAGCCGCAGCACGCCCATGCCCGCCTGCCAGAACTTGCCCCAGTATTGCACCACGACGGCAAGTATGGCGCCAAGCTGGATGACGACATTGAACATGGCCCATTGGTGGGCATCATATCCGAACAGCTCGGTTGCAAGGATGAGATGCCCGGTTGATGAAACGGGCAGAAATTCTGTCAGGCCCTCGACAATGCCGAGGAGGATGGCGGTGAGCATCAGGTCCATGGGGCGGTGGGTGTGGCTGCCTTGTGCTGCAAGTCAAGGGTTGGTGTGTTCGCTCAGAGGCTTATCACCAGCCCAGCGCCTTGTGCGGGGTGATTGTTACCAGATATGGATGCGCTCTTCGGGCGGCAGGTAGAGTTTGTCACCTGGCTGGACGTTGAACGCCTTGTACCAGGCATCCATGTTGCGAACGATCCCGTTCACCCGGTATTGCGCGGGTGAGTGCGGATCGGTGAGCAATTGCTGGCGCAATGATTCATCACGCTGGGCCATGCGCCAGACTTGCGCCCATGACAGGAAAAATCGCTGGTCGCCGGTCAGGCCGTCGATGATGGGGGCTTCCTTGCCATTCAGCGCCATGCGGTAGGCACGGTAAGCGAGCGAAAGACCGCCCAGATCGCCGATATTCTCGCCCAGCGTCAGTTGCCCGTTGACACACGTTTCCCCGGAATCGAGCGGACAGAACCTATTGTATTGTGCCACCAGTTTTTCCCCCAGCGCAGAAAACGCGGCAAGGTCGTCCGGCGACCACCAGTCCCGCATCAGGCCAGTGCCGTCATATTTGGCGCCCTGATCGTCAAATCCGTGGCCGATTTCATGGCCGATAACAGCGCCGATGCCGCCATAATTGACAGCCATATCGGCATTGGGGTCAAAGAAGGGTGGTTGCAGAATGGCGGCGGGAAAGACGATTTCGTTGCTGGATGGGTTGTAATAGGCATTCACCGTTTGCGGCAGCATATACCATTCGGTCCGGTCCACGGGTTTGCCCAGCTTCTGCACGTCGTCGTTCCATGACCAGCGTGCGGCCTCCATGGCGTTCTGCAAGGGCTTGTCCGCTGTCATCACGAGGCCATCGTATGTCTTGAACTTGTCAGGATAGCCGATTTTCGCGGTAAACTGGTCCAGCTTCGCAACCGCTTCCTTCCTGGTCGTGTCGCTCATCCAGTCGTTCTGGGCCAGACTTTCGGCCAGAGCCTTGCGCAAATTGGCGATGAGGTCGAGCATCGCTTCCTTGCTCGATGGCGGGAAATGGCGGGCAACGTAGGCTTCGCCCAGTGCTTCGCCCATTTCGCCTTCGACAGTGTCGATTGCGCGTTTCCAGCGTGGTCGTTGTTCTTCCTGCCCGTTCAAGACCTTCCCATAAAAGGCGAAGCGCGCATCATCGATGTCGGCAGGGAGCACGCCGGCATTACCGGATACGAAGTGCGCGACTGCCCAGGCCTTGATGATGGCCGGCGGCGTTTGTTCCAGCAGCCTGAACATTGCCGGCAGTCCGCCACCGATTTCGGCAAGCTGATTTGCATCGAGACCCAACGCTTTTGCCTTGGCTTCGTCAGGCGGCAGTTGCCAGACGATGAATTGCTGCACATGGCCCAGTCCGGATTTGTCCAACATGGGTTCGAGCGGATAGTCGCCTGCAAGTTCCAGCAGTTTTGCCTTGCTGACCTTGTTATAAATCAGGTCAACATTGCGTTCGAGCGTGCGGTCCCAGGCGAGTTCGGCAAAGCGGTATTCCAGATCATAGACCTGCCCGGCAGCGTCGGTCGGGTCGGAAAATCCTGCCTTGCCAAGCACGAATGCCAGATAAGCCCGATACTTTGTCTGGATAGCTTGCGATTTTTCATCGGTCTTGAGGTAATAGTCGCGGTCCGGCAGGCCAAGGCCGCCAGTTCCCATGCCGATGATGTAACTGTCGGGATCCTTGTCGTCGATCGTTACCGCAAAATCGATGGGCGATGGAATGCCCGGTGCGCCGAACAGTTCGGAAAGGCCGCCAAGGCCTTGCGCTTCCTGTATCGCGTTGAGCCAGGGCCGGGCAGGACCAATGCCCGCCTTGTTGATCGCGCCGCGGTTCATATAGGCTTTGTAGGCATCGACCAGTTCGGCATCGAGCGCGCTGTCCGGCTCCTTGCTGGCCAGAAGTTCATCCATCAGGGATTTGACGTCTGCCTGCGATTTTTCGCTCAGCATGGTGAACGCGCCGTAGCGTGAAAATTCGGGCGGAATCGGGTTGGCCTTGACCCATTTGCTGTTCACGTAAGCGTTGAAATCGTCGCCGGGCCTGATGGCCGGGTCGATCTGGGTGAGATCGACGCCCCATTCGCCAAAATGCATTTGCGGCGTCGTGGCCTGCGCGGCAACTGTGCTTTGCGTTTCGGCGTTTTTGTCTCTGGCCGAAGCCGCCGCACCGCCAGCCAGCAAGGATGCGCTGGCAAAAAGGGCAACAAGGGTTTTTGTCGTCATGGTCATGGCCAGAGATATCCGGTCTGCGGGTTTGCTGGAAGGGTTTGAATTGCCTTGTATCTTGCGGCGTATCTTGCAGGCACTTTCTGGCGCAAAGCTGAACGGCACCTAAACTGCGAGTTTTTTTGCAGGGTTTGCATTCGCGTCGCCAAACTGCAATTCGGCCAGCCGCGCGTATAGCCCGTCGGTTGCGCTGAGCTGGGCGTGGGTGCCTTCTTCAATCAGTCGGCCGTTTTCCATCACTACGATCCGGTCCGCCGCGCGCACGGTTGCCAGCCGGTGCGCGATGACCAGCGTGGTGCGCGTTTTCATCAGGCGATCCAGCGCGTCCTGAACCAGACGTTCGGCTTCGGCATCGAGCGCGCTTGTCGCCTCATCCAGCAGCAGGATCGGCGCATCGCGAAGAAGCGCGCGGGCAATTGCAATGCGCTGGCGCTGGCCACCCGAAAGGCGCGCGCCCCCTTCGCCAAGGTATGTATCGAGACCATCGGGCAAGGCCTTCAGGAAGTCTGCCGCATTGGCTGCTTCGGCAGCTTGCCATATGGCGTCGTCGCTGGCGTTCCAGTTGCCATAGCGCAAGTTGTCACGTGCGTTGGCGGAAAAGAGCACGCCTTCCTGCGGCACAAGGGCAATGCGGCGGCGGATATCGGCCGGATCGGCAGAAGTCAGCGGCACCCCGTCCAGCCGCACTGTGCCGGCTTGCGGATCATAAAACCGTTCGGCCAGTTGGAAGATCGTGGACTTGCCCGCGCCGGACGGGCCGACAATGGCAACCGTTTCGCCCGGCTCGACAACAAGGGAGAAGTCCTTGAGCGCGGCGGTATCGGGCCGCGTGGGATAGCGGAACGTCACGTTCTGGAAGGCGATGCTGCCCCGCGCCGGTTCGGGCAAAGGTTGCGGGCGTGCGGGGGCTGTGATTTCCGGCTTTTCGTTCAGAAGTTCATTCAGGCGGCTGGCAGCGCCTGCGCCCCGCAGCAAATCGCCATAGACTTCCATGAGCGAGCCGAACGCCCCCGCAACAAGGCCGGCGGTAATCACGAAAGCGGCAATTGTGCCACCGCTGATTTCGCCTGTTGCGACACCGACCGCGCCGCGCCAGATCAGCCCGGTAATCGACCCGAAAATCAGAAATATGACGGCTGCTGTCATGATCGATCGGATCAGGATGCGCCGCTTGGCGACAGCGAAAGTGCGCTCCACCGCAGCGGAAAAGCGGCTGTTTTCGCGGGATTCCTGATTGAATGCCTGCACGATTTTCATGGCCGAGAGCACTTCAGTGACCATGGCGCCGACATCGGCGACGCGGTCCTGGCTGGTGCGCGAAACGTTACGCAGGCGCCTGCCGAACAGGGATAGTGGCACGATCACGAGGGGGATCGCGATAATCAGCCCGCCCGCCAGTCTTGGTGCCAGAAAGAAAAGGTAGGCCGTGCCGCCAAGCGCCATCAGCAGGTTCCGCAAGGCGACAGAAACAGTCGTGCCCACGACCTGTTCGATCAGCGCGGTATCCGCAGTCATCCGGCTTGAAATTTCCTTGGGGCTGTTTTCTTCAAAGAAGCCGGGCGCAAGCCGCAGCAGGTTATCCTGCACCTTGAGTCGGATATCGGCAACGACGCGCTCACCCAGCCAGGACACAAAGTAGAAACGGCAAGCGGTGCCGATCGCCAGCACGACAACGATCAGCAGCAGATACTGAAACCAGCGCCCAATATCGGCGGGATCGCCATTTTGCCCGAAACCGCGATCAATAATCAGCTTGAACCCCGATGGAATGGCAAGCGTGGCCGATGCGGTTACGGTAAGCGCAGCCAGCGCGCCTGCGACCCGCGCCGGATAGGCGAGTGCCGCGCGCCACACCATCCGCAACGGGCCAAGGTCGCGTGCCGGGGGCGGGCCATCGGGCGTGGTTTTGCGGCGGCGGAAAAGGCCCCCTGCACGGTTTGTGCTCGGCTCTGGCTGCTCGGTCATGTGGGTTGCCCTAGGCTCGCTTGGATGCCTTCGCAACGGCTCTTATCCACCGCTGCCGCGTAAATCCTTAACGCGGGTTTTGACGTGAGAGCCAGCAAATGGCACTTTTGCGCGGGTTTGGCGCGATGTTGCCCCGAATATGCTTTTGTTGCATTGCACAAGGGGCATTTTGGGGTCACAATTGCCCCATCGACGTAAAGAGACGCAACGAAAGGTTTTCGCCCGTGCTTTACCATGCTTACGAAATGCAGCGTGCTTTCATGCAGGGCGCAAGCGTCTTGGCTGCCGTCACGGCAGAGATGTTGTCAAACCCGCGCAATCCGGTCGGGTATTTTGGCCTGGGACCAGTCGCGGCGTCCGCGCTGGATGTTTTTGCCCATGCTGCCGCGACAAGAGGCAAGCCCAGCTTCGGGATAGACAACGTAAACGTTGAGGGAAAGACATACCGCGTTACCGAATCGCTCGTTCTGCACAAGCCATTTGGCTCTCTTGTGCGGTTCACGCGCGAAGGGCTGGGCAAGGATGCCCCCCGACTGATGATCGTTGCACCGATGAGCGGGCACTACGCCACCTTGTTGCGTGGCACGGTCGAACGGATGGTGGAAAGCTGCGAAGTTTACATTACCGACTGGGCCGATGCCAAACTGGTTCCGCTCTCCGAAGGGCGTTTCGACCTCGATGATTATATCGATTACGTGATCGAGTTTTTTGAACATATCGGGCCGGGCGCTCATGCCATGGCTGTCTGCCAGCCGTCCGTTCCCACTCTGGCCGCCACGGCTGTCATGGGCGCGACCAAGAACCCATGCCGCCCTGCCACTTTGACCCTGATGGGCGGCCCGATTGATACGCGGGCATCACCCACCGCAGTCAACACCATTGCCGACCAGCGCCCGATGAGCTGGTTCCGCCACAATGTCATTGCGACTGTGCCGCTCCAGTATCCGGGGGCAGGGCGTGAAGTTTATCCGGGATTTCTGCAGTTGACGAGCTTCATGGCAATGAACCTCGGCAATCACATCATGAGCCATTACGAGATGTTCAAGCATCTGGTGGTCGGGGATGACGAAAGCGCCGAGGCGACCAAGGAGTTCTATGACGAATATCGCGCTGTCTGCGATATGACGGCGGAGTTCTATCTCCAGACGGTAGAGCATGTTTTCCAGAAGCAATCTCTTGCCAAAGGTGAACTGATGCACCGCGGCAACCTGATTGATATCGGCAAGATCACGGATACGGCGATCCTCGCTGTCGAAGGTGAGCGCGACGATATTTCCGGTATCGGGCAAACCCGCGCTGCTCTCG
>JAGREQ010000063.1 GCA_020446465.1 Novosphingobium sp.
GCATGACGATACCTCTCCCAAACGGTTCGCGTGTCTTGTCTGGTTAGAGCATTTCGAGAAAAAGTTGATAGACTTTTTCGGCCAGGAAATGCGGAAAATCAAAGGACTATAGCGTTACGTCCGATTCAATTTTTTGACGAAACGCTATAGTATAGGACGCGCGCGCGCAATTGGACAGTTTCAGCCGACTACATCGGCCGCCTTCAACTCGGAAATGCGGTCTGCATTATAGCCGATACTACCGAGAAGTTCGTCCACACAGGTCTGGCCGCTTGCCATAACCGGCTCGCCCGGCTGGGTGTGGGAATAGCGGGGTGCGGGCATAGGTTGCATGAAACCGGCCGCATCAGAAAAGGTTCCACGGGCCTTGTTGTGTGGATGGTGCGGCGCTTCGCCCAGTGAGAGCACGGGCGCGAAGCACACGTCGGTATGTTCCATCAGATCACACCATTCGTCACGGGTTCTGGTCTTGAAAATGGCTGTCAGCTTGTCCCTGAGGGCGGGCCACTGGCTTGCATCCATTTGCGCGTCAAATTCGGGGCCAAGGTCTGCCAGTTCTTTCAGGAGTGCATAAAATTGCGGTTCGATGGAGCCGATAGAGATATATTTGCCATCGGCTGTTTCATACGTGTCGTAGAAATGAGCGCCGCCATCGAGCAGGTTGGTGCCGCGCGCATCGTTCCAGTTGCCGCCAGCGCGCATGGCATGGATCATGCCCGAAAGCAGCGCACTTCCATCGGTCATTGCGCAGTCGATGACCTGGCCCTGCCCGGTGGTTTTGGCGTGGAGGATTGCGCTTACCATACCAAAGGCGAGGAACATGCCACCTCCGCCGAAATCACCCACAAGGTTCAGCGGAATGGAGGGTTTCTCACCCGCCCGGCCAATCGGATCGAGCACGCCGGACAGCGCGATGTAGTTGATGTCGTGCCCGGCACTGTGCGCATAAGGTCCGGTCTGGCCCCAGCCAGTCATCCGTCCATAAACCAGTTTCGGGTTCTTTTCGATCAGGAGATCGGGGCCAAGGCCGAGGCGTTCCATCACGCCGGGCCGAAATCCTTCGACCAGTCCATCGGCAGTGGCCGCAAGATCGCGGACAAGATTCAGCCCGTCAGCAGATTTGAGATCGACGGCAATGGATTTGCGGTTGCGGCCCAGAACATCGTTCTCGCGGGGGTAGAATCCATCGGCTGTGCGCGCGCCAAAGCGTTCGATGCTGATGACCTCCGCACCATGATCGGCCAGCATCATGCAGGCGAAGGGAGCAGGGCCAAGGCCCGACAATTCGACGATGCGGATGCCGGCAAGCGGCCCCCTGGCTGCAGTGGCGGAAGTTGAATCGGTTTGCACACGTGATCCTTTGACTATGGCAATATGCAGATGGTTTTGGGTGGCAGGCTTGCCGGCCTTGTTTGTTCAGGCGTCGGTTCTGGCGGTTTTTGGCAGAACCCATTGCGGCCTTGGGAAATGGCAAGTGTAGCCATTGGGATAGCGTTCAAGGTAGTCCTGATGTTCAGGTTCGGCTTCCCAGAAATCGCTCGCCGGTTCCAGTTCGGTCACGACCTTGCCCGGCCATATGCCGGAAGCATCGACGTCCGCGATAGTTTGTTCAGCAACAGCTTTCTGTTCGTCGCTGAGGTAGTAGATGGCAGAACGATAACTCATGCCCAGATCATTGCCCTGGCGATCTTTCGTCGAGGGATCGTGAATCTGGAAGAAGTATTCCAGAATGCGGCGATAACTGATGGTGTCGGGGTCGAAAATGATTTCAATGCCTTCGGCATGGGTGCCGTGATTGCGATAGGTCGCATTGGCCACATCGCCCCCGGTATAGCCAACTCTGGTCGATACCACGCCCGGCAGCTTGCGGATAAGATCCTGCATACCCCAGAAGCAGCCACCTGCAAGAATAGCGCGTTCGCTCATTTGCTGTCTCCACTTTTGCAGCCACTATAAGCGCGTGCTGTGCGAATGCCAGCGCGCTGATGTGGCGGGGTTTTGCTCGGCTAGAGCATTTCGAGAAAAAGTTGATAGACTTTTTCGGCCAGGAAATGCGCCAAATCAAAAGTATATAGCGTTTCTTCCGATTCAACTTTTTCACGAAACGCTATAGGTTCTCGTTTGAATAGCTCCGGATCGGATGGGCTTGCGCTTGTTTTGTTCGATCGAACGAATTAAGGCGGGTCTGATGCTTCAGGAGAAAATCCTTGCAACGGCGATAAGCCAGTTCGGCAAGCAGGGCTATGATGGGGCAAGCACGCGCCAGATCGCGGGGCTGTGCGATACGGCCATGTCGTCCATCACATACCATTTCGGCGGGAAGCAAGGGCTTTATCTAAGCTGTGCCGATCATATTGCCGCCCGCATTTCGGAGCGGCTCGGTGACATTGCTGCCCAGTTGCAGGGGCGTGAGGCAGAAATGGATGCCGCCCAGGCGCGGGAACGTCTGCTGCACCTGCTGGATGCCATTGCCCGTCTGATGCTTGACCCGGATTCGGAAGACTGGGTGTGTTTTCTGGTGCGCGAACAGCAAAACCCGAGCGAGGCTTTCGATCGTATCTACAACGGTGTGATGGGCAACCTCATCGAAAGTGCGGTCCTGCTGCTGGCGCGTATCCGCCCTGATATGCCGGAACATGAAAGGCGCGCGCAAGTCATGCTGTTGTACGGGCAGGCGCTTGTTTTGCGTGCCGCGCGCGCATCGGTCACGCGCGGGTTGCGGGCAGAACGGCTTGGGGACGCAGAAACCGGAATTTTGCGCAGGATGATCCGTGCCAATGCGGAAACCATATTCAATGGGGGAATGCCATGAACAAGCGTCGGCTGTTGCCGATTGTTGCTGTTGCGGCACTGGTCCTTGTGGCCATTTTGACAGGTGGTTTTGGCCTTGTCGGTGATGACCGGGACGGAGAGCTGAAACTCTACGGCAATGTCGATATTCGCGAGGTGGACCTTGGCTTTCGTCTGGGTGGCCGGATTGACCGGATTGCCGTGGAAGAAGGCGACAAGATCAAGGCCGGGCAGGAACTCGCAGTGCTGGATGCTGCCCCGATCGACAGTCGGGTGGCGCAGGCCGAAGCAGCGCTGGCGCAGGCCGAGGCGCGCCTTGCAGAGTTGAAAAATGGCAGTCGCGCCGAAGACAAGGCGCAGGCACATGCGCGTGTCGCAGGGGCAGAAGCTGCTTACCGTCAGGCGAGACAGGATGTGGAACGGCGGCGTTCGCTGGTGGAGCCGGGGGCCATCAGCCATAACGTGTGGCAAGCCACGCTCGCGGCGCGTGACCGGGCAAAGGCGCAGTTGGATGAGGCGCAGCAGGCCGCAGCGGAAATCGAAACAGGCGCGCGCGCAGAGAACATCGCCGCGGCTGAGGCGCAAGTGCGCGCCGCTCGCGCCACGCGGCAAGGCATGGTGGTGGACCGTAACGATACGGCGCTTATCGCTCCGCATGATGGCATGATCATCACCCGTGCACAGGAACCGGGCGCGATCGTCCAGCCCGGCGCAACCGTGCTGACGCTCTCGATCTCCCGGCCCCTGCGCGTGCGCGCCTATGTGGCCGAAGGCGATCTTTCCCGCGTGGCGAGCGGGATGAAAGTGAAAGTCACCGCCGATGGCAATGACAAGACCTATAATGGTGTTGTCGGGTTCATTTCGCCCCGCGCCGAATTTACACCCAAGACTGTCGAGACAGAGGATTTGCGCACTGATCTCGTCTATCGCATCCGCGTGATTGTCAGCGACCCTGACGATGGTTTGCGGCAGGGGCAGCCGGTCACTGTGATCTTGCCGCCGCGAAAGGGCGGTTGAGCGGGCCAATGTCTGTCGCTGCGCGCGCAACCGACATTGTAAAACGCTTTCCCGGCGCGGATAAGCCGGCGCTTGATGGCGTATCACTGGAGGTCGAGGCGGGCCGGATTACCGGACTGGTGGGGCCGGATGGTGCTGGTAAAACGACGTTGATCCGCATTCTTGCCGGGTTGATGGCAGCTGATGAAGGCGTTGCTGAACTGCTTGGCCGTTCGCCTGGCGATGCGCTCGATGAACTGGGCTACATGCCCCAGCGTTTCGGCCTTTATGAAGACCTGACCGTTCGCCAGAACCTTGATCTTTATGCCGATCTGCGCGCGCTTCCCGGTGATGAACGGGAGGATACCTTTGCACGCCTTCTGGAGTTTACCGACCTTGCCCGGTTTCAGGATCGGCTGGCCGGGAAACTGTCAGGCGGGATGAAGCAGAAGCTCGGCCTTGCCTGTACGCTGGTCCGCACGCCGCGTGTCATGCTGCTGGATGAACCGGGGGTTGGCGTTGATCCGATTTCGCGGCGTGAACTGTGGTCGATGGTAGAGGCACTGACACAGCAGGGCATCGCGATCCTGTGGTCAACTGCCTATCTGGATGAGGCGGAATTGTGCGGGCATGTCTATCTTCTGAACGAGGGACGAGTGCTCTATTCCGGCCATCCTGACGAACTGGCAGGGCGCGTTGGCGAAAGGGTGAGGCGCGTCACGGGGTTTGCGGGAACCCGCCGCCATTTCCTTCGTGCCGCGCTGGATCGGCCCGATGTGATTGACGGCACCTTGCAAGGCAGGGCCGTGCGATTGCTGTTCCGCGATGGCGCGCCTGTTCCACCCGCTGCCGCCCTGGGCAGTGGCCCGGACACTGTGCTGGAACCGGCACCAGCACGGCTGGAGGATGGCTTTATCGAGATTCTGGGCGGTGGCCCGGAAGGGACAAGCCGGCTTGCTGAACATTACCGCACGATCGAGGAAACAGGACAGCCTGCCATAGAAGCGCAAGGGCTGACCAAGCATTTTGGCGATTTCGTCGCTGCGCGGGACATGAACTTTTCGATTCCGCAAGGGCAGATTTACGGGCTGCTCGGCCCTAATGGTGCGGGCAAGTCGACAACTTTCAAGATGTTGTGCGGGCTGCTGTCGCCAACGGAAGGCAATGGCGCGGTTGCCGGGCAGGATTTGCGGAAATCGGCAGCGCAGGCACGTGCGTCGCTGGGCTATATGGCGCAGAAATTCTCTCTTTACGGAACGCTCAGCGTTTCGCAGAATCTCGATTTCTTCGCCGGTGCCTACAACCTTTCGCGCAGCGCCGCACGCGATGCGAAAGAGCGCATGGCGTCGATCTTTGAACTTGAAGGCGTGATGGAAATGGATGCCGGCACTTTGCCGCTGGGGTTCAAGCAGCGGCTGGCTCTGGCCTGTGCCGTAATGCACGAACCGCCGGTCCTGTTCCTTGATGAGCCGACTTCGGGCGTTGATCCCATTATGCGGCGAGAGTTCTGGACTCATATCAATGGCATGGTCGACAAGGGTGTGACCGTTCTGGTCACAACTCATTTCATGGATGAGGCCGAATATTGTGACGAAGTTTCGCTGATCTATCGCGGCGAACAGATCGCCCAGGGCACGCCCGATATGCTAAAGGCGCGTGCTGCCAGAATGCTCAGCCTTGAAGATACGACGATGGAAGATACGTTCATCGCGCTGGTCGAGGAAAGTGATCGCTTGCGCGAAGATCAGGACAAGGTCGCGGCATGAACGATCCACAACGCCACGGCGGCAGGAGCGCGCGCGGGCGATCGTTCCAGCGGTTGCGTGCCATGTCGATCAAGGAACTGGCGCAGATTTCGCGCGATCCGTCCACGTATCTTATCACGCTTGTCATGCCGCTGCTGCTGCTGTTTCTGTTCGGCTTTGGCATTTCGCTCGATGCCAGTGGTACGAAAGTTGCGCTGGTCCAGCAGGATGATAGCGCCGCGGCGCAGCAATTGGTGCAGAGTTACCGCAATTCGCGCTATTTTGCGATCACGACCGTGCATGATCGACGCCCGGCGCGTGAAATGATGGTGCGCAGCGAAGTGCGCGGCTTCATCGTTATTCCTGCCGATTTCGGGCGCGTCGTTGCGCAGGGCAAAGCGCCGCAAATCCAGATCGTGACAGACGGGTCCGAGCCGAATACCGCGCAGTTCGTTGCCGCCCATGCCAGCGGTGTCTTCAACACATGGCTTGCCAATGAAGGCCCCGCCAGCAAGCGTTCGCCCCCGCCAGGCATCGAGACGAGCGCCCGCTTCTGGTATAATCCGGGCTTGCAGAGCCGCAACTTTCTGGTCCCGGCCTCTATTGCCGTGGTCATGACGATAATCGGCACGTTGCTGACGGCGCTGGTCGTCGCGCGCGAGTGGGAGCGCGGGACGATGGAAGCCTTGCTGGCAACACCGCTGCGGATGCCGGAGTTCATCGCCAGCAAGATTTTGCCCTATTATTTCCTCGCCATGGCCTCGATGACCGTTTGCACCTTGATCGCGGTGTTTTTTTTCGGCGTGCCGTTCAGAGGTTCGATCCTCGCCCTGTTTCTTCTGGCGAGCGCGTTCATGTTTCCGGCGCTGGGCCTGGGTTTGTTCATTTCCGCGGTAACAAAGAACCAGTTCGTATCGTCGCAGATCGCACTTTTCGCCGGATTTCTGCCAACTTTTCTGCTTTCCGGCTTCATGTACGAGATTTCCTCGATGCCTGTGCCATTGCAGGCGATCACTTACATTGTCCCGGCGCGATACCTCATTCCATCCTTGCAGACGATATTCCTGACTGGCGATGTGTGGCCGCTGTTCCTGCCCAATATGGCGGCACTTCTGGTGTTCGGTGCGGTCTTCTTCTTTCTTGCCTTCAGGGTCACACGCAGGAGCCTTGACTGAATGAGCCGTCTGCGCGCCTCTATCGTCAAGGAAATCTGGGCCGTGCTGCGGGACCGCAAGGCACGCATCGTGCTGGTCCTGCCACCGCTTGTGCAGCTTATGGTCTTCAGCTTTGCGACCACGCTGGAAGTGAAGAAAGTCGATATCGCGGTTTATGACAGATCGGGCGGCGCCCACGCGGTTGAATTGGTGCAACGCTTGCACGGCAGCAGCTATTTTCGCCACATCCGCCCAGTTCAGTCACCTGCGGAAGTGCGCGCGGCGATAGACCGACGCGAAGTGCTGGCAGCTCTCGTGATAGAGCAGGACTTTGATCGTCGGCTAAACGCCGGGCAATCGGCCAGTGTGGGGCTTATCCTTGATGGTCGTCGCTCCAATGCAGCGCAAATCGCCGCAGGATATGTACGGCAGGTAACTGGCGGCATGGGCGTGCCATCGACGATGGCAAATGCTGGTGGCGGGGTAGCCATCACGCACTGGTTCAACCCCGCGCTTGAATATACATGGTTCACATTGCCCAGCCTGATTGCGATCATTACGGCTGTTGCCGGGCTGGCAATTACGTCGCAATCTGTCTCGCGTCAACGGGAGGACGGGACTTTCGATCAGTTGCTCGTTTCGCCGCTTCGCACACACGAAATCCTGATCGCCAAGATGACGCCCGCGTTTCTGATGGGGTTATTCAACGGAACGCTTTTCTGGGTGATCGCCCAAGTGGTGTTTGGTGTGCCGTTTTTCGGCTCGATTATCCTGTTCTACCTAGCGCTTGTGGCTTTTCTTCTGGCGATGATCGGGTTCGGCTTGTTCATTTCGGCCGTTTCCATGACCCAGCAGCAATCCTTCATGGGGACATTTCTGGTGATGACGCCCATGCTGCTACTGTCGGGCTATGCCAGCCCGATCGAAAACATGCCCGAATGGTTGCAATACGTTACGTTGCTCAATCCGCAGCGCTATTTCCTCATTATCCTTCACGGGGTGTTCCTCAAGGCCATGCCGGTATCAGAGATATTGATGCAGGTCTGGCCGCTGGTTGTCATCGCAATCGCCATGTTGAGCGCTGCCGCGTGGATGTTCCGGTCCCGTATGGAGTAACCTGATGGCCACCCGTATCATTCACCTCCTTCCGCTTGCCGGTATGGCCTTGCTTGCTGGCTGCAAGGTTGGGCCGGACTATGCGCCGCCTGCTTCGGCTGGCGCGGAAGGCGCGTGGGTCGAACCTGTCGAAAGCGGCGTGGTTGCAGACGCCGCCTGGTGGTCCGGCTTCAATGACCCGCAATTGACGGCGCTGGTCGAACGGGCGCTTGCTGGCAGCCCCGATATTGCGAGGGCCGAAGCCAGTCTTGCCGAAGCACGCGCGATGCGTGAGGTGGCACAAGGAGGGCGCTGGCCGCAAGGCGGCGCATCGGGCAGCGCGGTGCGTAACCGGATCAGTGAGAACGGCCAGATTCCGATAGCGCAAATACCTGGGTTCGATCCTTCGTTCCCGCTTTACGATGCGGGGTTTGATGCAAGTTGGGAGCTGGATTTCTGGGGGAAGGCGGCGCGCAGCGTGGAAAGTGCAAGGGCGCGCGAAGAGGCGGCCCTGTGGGGGCTGCGCGATGTTCGCACCGTTCTGGTGGCCGAACTGGCGCGTGCCTATGTGGATTTGCGCGGCAGTCAGGCCCGTCTGGCGCTGGCAGAGGTGGAACTGGACTCAGCCAAAACCCTGGGGAGCCTCTCGACACTGCTTCGCGAAGCCGGTGAGGCAAATGCAATGGATGCAGAGCAGATTGGTGCTGCGCTCGAAGCGCGCATGGCTGCCCAGCGCAAGGCGCAATCAGATGTGGCAGCTGCGGCTTATCGCATAGCTGCACTGGTCGGAGTTCCGCCGGAGGAAATCGTTTCGGACCTGCGCGCCAGCAATGGGCCTGTGCCCATACCACCTGCGATTATTGCGGGCGGGGTTCGTTCTGACATGCTGAAGCGTCGTCCCGACGTGCGCCGCGCGGAACGGGAATTGGCTTCTGCCATGGCCGGAATCGGCGTTGCAGAGGCTGATCTTTATCCCAGCTTCTCACTGATTGGATCGATCGGCCAGCAGGCCCGGCAGACCAGTGACCTGACTGATGGTGCGAGCACTTATTACGCTGTTGGCCCCTCTTTCCACTGGCCATTGTTCAACATGGGCACATTGAAGGCCAAAGTGCGGGCGGCCGATGCGCGGGCAGATGCCGCCGCCGCGCAGTATCGGGCTGCCATTATCGGCGCACTTTCTGATAGTGAGCGTGCGGCCAACCGCTTTGCCGCCAGCATGGCCGCTGCGGACGCTGCTGAGCGGGCAGAAGTGAGGCAGCAACGGGCTTTCAACCTTGCCGAAATGCGTTTCCAGAGGGGTGAAGATGACAAGCTGACCGTCGCACGGGCGAGACTCGATCTGGCGCGGGTCGAACTTGCGAACGTCGATGCGGCTGTCGGCCGGGCCGAGGCTGCGATTGCATTTTACAAGGCGCTGGGCGGCGGTTGGCAGGACACGCTGGCCGCTGCTGCTGGCGCCAACCCCGATACCACCCCGCCGCCGCAATAGGGCGGGGCGGGGCTTTGCATTCATGACCTTGGGCGCCGACTATAGCGTTTCGTAAAAAAGTTGAATCGGAAGAAACGCTATAGACTACTGATTTTTCG
>JAGREQ010000064.1 GCA_020446465.1 Novosphingobium sp.
TCCGCATTTCTTAACCGAGAAAGTCTATCAACTTTTTCTCGAAATGCTTTAGCGGTCCTGCGACATGGGCGCAGGAGCGGACGCACCCCAGATCGCCTCTGCCATCGCATCCAGATCGGTGAAGTTGCGCCCCGCTCCAATCGGGTCATATCGGTTCAGGAGCGCCCTGCCCTGTTCGTTCTTCAGGAGTTTCTGCCGCAAGGCGCGTTGCAACAGGTGCAGCCGCATCAATGCTTCCTCGGAAGCCCGTTCCGCATGACGGCGCTGCCCTTTAATCCAGCCTCGCTCAATCTGGGCGACACGCTCGATCACCAGCTCGCTGTAGATTCGGTGTGGGCCGCGATGGAGGGGAAGCCCCGTGCGTAACACCTCTTCGTCGTTGGCGGGCAGTAGCAAGCCGTTGAAACGGAAATCATGGAGCCGCACCCTGTCCCGGCCCAACCCTTCCAGAAATCGGCCAAAACAACGCCGGCTGACAAGTTGACGCGGCAAGAGATGGTGACGCTGCAGCCCGGCGCGGTAATCGGGCGCGCCCTTCCGATTGACAGCGCGGAATGACAACGGCGCACAGGTTGACAGCGCTGTCGGTAGCGAACCGCCCAATCCCCCCTGTTTTTTCAAGATGCGCTCCAGACACGGATGAAACGCCCGTTTGCGGACGGTTCCAGCTGCAGCAACTGTCCGTTTGGCCCTGTAACTTCCATACCTTCACGTAATTGTCCGGCCGAGACGAGGTAATCGATCAATCGCACTGCGATCTTCGCCGCTGCTGTACGATCGCCCGCAAGTTCGGGTTCAATGCGAATTTCCTGCCCTGTAAAGAAAGCCATGCCTTCGCTCTGCATCGCGCCATCTGCTGACGTTTGCAGGCCAACAAGGCCCAGGCCGGGGAAAACCCCACCTTCCTGCCAGTTCCCGACAACCGAAGTAAAGTAACGCGGCCCGATGCAACTGCGCGCCGGGTGCCAGGCAATCGCCGCAAGCCCGGGGGCATCGCACAGGGCCGCCGCCACGCCAACCATTGCGCGGACAACGGGCAACATCCGCTCCCCCCCGGCAAGGTGCGGGCCGGGCACAAGCCAGATCGCTTCATAATCGCTGGCACAAAAACTTTCCTGAAGATCGAACGGATAGACGCACTGCACGGATGGAGCGCTGTGCCCCGGCGCCAGTCCGCAAAGATCGAATGTCAGGCCATTGGCCAAAAGTTCAAGCCAGTCTTCACTGCCGTCATTTCTCCGATGACCTGCAAACTCTCCATTAGCGCCATGACCGTTGAGCGCAGCATCCGTTGTGCCATCAGCCGCGCGGGCAGTCGTATTGTCGAGTCCGGTCAGGGAAAATGTACGACATTCGGTTGCCAGGCGCGCAACGGCATCCTTATCGGGCCGCCGCCCCCTGGTGAACAATAGCGAAACACCATATGCCAAGCCTGTTTCGCTCATTCACCCATGCCCGAAATCATCGTGCCACTTATCTCCGTCGCGCATTGTTTTGCCGCGAAAGATTGCAGAGGTCGAGTCCTGACAAAAAGATTAGTTCCATTCTGGAACAATTTGCTCAGAATATCCCCATTGCGAGGCCTTCCGCCATCGCAGCGCCAAGCTCCCGGCATGGTGCAAGCTGTTCAGGCGAAAGAAATTTATCTGCGAGGATTTCCTCCGGCGTTTGTGCTCCAAGGTTGCAGATGATCGGATCGGCAATCCTTTTGAGCCGCCACCCGGTCACAATGCGATCAATCTGGGCCGTGGCGCCATGACCGTCTGAGCCTGCTGCTACCATCGTCGCAAATGGGCGGCCCTCGATCTGGCCAAGCAAGGGGTAATAACACCTGTCGAACATTTCTTTCATTTCGCCAGACATGCTGGCAAGATTTTCCGGGCAGACGAACAAGTAGCCTTTGCATGATTCCACGAATGCCGGCGTCACATCGTCAGCGCGGATCAGATGTGCATATGCGCCTGCTGCGTCACTGGCAGCCTGAGCCATGGCCCGTGCGGCGCCGGTGCGGCTATGCCAGATGATTGCAAGCATCGCGTAAGGTTACCCTGGTTATTCGCCCCGGCCGGGCTTTGCGCAGGCGAGTGGATGGGTTATCTGCCCCTCATGGTCAACCCGGCAGCAGCGACGGTTTTTGGAGTAGAGCGCTCGTTTTCAGGACGAAGCTGGCGCTGGCGGCGTGGCAACATGGACCTTGCCGCGCAATCTGGCACGGATGCCTTGCAGGACGACATCGTCACGCAAATTCTTCTGGCTCGCGGTGTCGAACGGCACGATCTGGTCCGCCACCGCAACCCGACCTTACGCGATTTTTTACCTGATCCATCGACATTCAGGGACATGGACAGCGCGGCAGAACGGCTCGCGCAAGCCGTACTCACCAGCGAGAAAATGACCGTTTACGGTGATTACGACGTGGACGGCGCGACCAGCTCGGCCCTGCTTTTGCGCCTGTTGCGCGAACTTGGGTTGAATGCCGACTATTACATTCCTGATCGCCTGCTTGAAGGTTATGGGCCAAGCGGTGAGGCGCTCGTTCGTATTGCAAAGGGTGGCAGCAGCCTGATCGTCACTGTCGATTGCGGTGCGATGGCGCACGATGCCCTGGCCCAGGCGAATGAGGCTGGTGTCGATGTGATCGTTGTCGATCACCACAAATGTTCCCCTGAACTGCCCGTCGCGACGGCGCTGGTTAACCCGAACCGACTCGATGAAAGCGAACTTGGCGCAGCCTACGGCCATCTTGCTGCTGTCGGGATGGCGTTTTTACTGGCCGTTGCCACTGTGCGTGCATTGCGGCGTCGCAATTTCTTCGAATCACGCAAGGAGCCGGACCTTTTCGCGCTGCTGGATCTGGTTGCGTTGGGCACAGTTGCCGATGTTGCTGCCTTGCATGGGTTGAACAGGGCGATGGTGGCACAAGGACTGAAGGTCATGGCCCGGCGCGACAATATCGGCATGTCGGCCCTGATTGATGCCAGCAGGCTTAATCGCGCGCCCGTTTGCAGCGACCTCGGCTTCGCGTTGGGGCCGCGAATCAATGCTGGCGGTCGCGTGGGCGAATCGACGCTGGGTGTGCGCTTGCTGACGACCCAGGACGCTGACGAAGCCCGTGCGATAGCAGCGCAGCTTTCTTCTCTGAACGATGAACGCCGCGCGATCGAAGCCATGGTCCAGGAAGCCGCCGAAGCACAGATGGAAAGCCAGCATAACCGCTCCGTCATTATCGTGGCGGCAGAAGGCTGGCATCCGGGAGTGATCGGGATTGTGGCCGGGCGAATCAAGGAAAAGGCCGGGAAACCGGCGATTGTCGTCGCTTTGGATGGCAGCAGCGGCGGACAAGGCAAAGGTTCCGGGCGATCCATAAGCGGTGTGGATCTTGGTGCGGCGATTATCGCTGCGCGTGAACACGGGCTGCTGGTGGCTGGCGGCGGTCATGCCATGGCGGCGGGGCTGACTGTCGCGGCTGACAGGCTGGACGCGTTTTCAGATTGGCTGGATGACCGTCTGGCAGGGGCTGTCGCGGCGGCCAGCGCCCATCAGGCGACGACTCTGGACCTTGCGGTTGCGCCGGACGGGCTGACGCCTGAACTGGTGGAAACGCTCGAATCGGCAGGCCCCTATGGCATGGGCTGGCCGCGCCCACGCGTCGCCGTCGGCCCGGTGCGGATTGTGAAGGCAGATATTGTCGGTAAGGATCATGTGCGGCTGATTGTGCGCGGAAACGACGGCGGTTCCTTCAAGGCTGTGGCCTTTCGCGCGGCGCAAAGCGATCTTGGCCAATCCCTGCTTCATGGCGCGCGTGAACGGCCTGTTTGGCTAGCCGGACAGGCCCGGATCGACGATTGGTCAAGCAGACGCCAGGCTGAACTTCATGTGGAAGATGCGGCCTGGGCAGACCAACGATAAGCCGTCATGTAATTCGGGGGCTTGACCAGCCCCACTATGCCCCCTAAGTGCGCGCCCACACCACCGACGTGGCCCCTTCGTCTAGCGGTTAGGACGCGGCCCTTTCACGGCTGAAACACGGGTTCGATTCCCGTAGGGGTCACCACGGTGGATTTCTGGCCTCATGCGCGGAAACTTCCCGGCGCAAGGCCCCTTCGTCTAGCGGTCAGGACGCGGCCCTCTCACGGCTGAAACACGGGTTCGATTCCCGTAGGGGTCACCATCCCAACCCACCGTTTGCCAATATCCGCTCCCAAAATGTCACATGAGGGTGGCCGCCCGCGATCCTTGGCGCTAGGGGCGATGCACGATGAGTGCGCGCCCTACCCTGCCCTGGACCGGTGTCCTGCTGGCCATCGTCAGCGGAATTGTCATGCTCGCTTCTGGCGCAGACTGGCTGCTTTCTCTCGCAATTGTGGTGATCTGGATTGCATCGCTCTGGCTTATGCAGCCACCGCCCGTTGCCCCCATTCGGCAAAGCGACGGGATGAAAATTACCCGCGATTCGATGCGGGAACTTATCGAACATTCCGGCCTGCCGTTGATGCTGCTTGATCGTAATCGTATCCTGATTGCCAATTCCGCAGCCAGAAAGGCGCTGGGGTCGCACGTTGTCGGCCAGGATGCGCGCGTTGCCCTGCGTCATCCCGCGGCAGTGGAGTTGCTTGACAGGACAGGAAGCGGCAGCGCGACCATTGCCGGGCTGACCGGGCCTAAAAGCGTGTGGCGCATGTCGCGCTATTCAGTGGACGGGCGTTACTGGATGGTCGAATTGCTCAATCGCACGGCCGAGGCCGATATCAGCCGCGCCCACACCGATTTTGTCGCCAATGCCAGCCATGAACTGCGCACGCCTCTGGCCGCGATTATCGGCTATATCGAAACATTGGCTGATGGCGGCGACACGATTGATGCCGAACAGCGCCAGCGGTTTTTGCAAATCGTGCTCAAGGAAGCGCGGCGTCTCCAAAGCCTGGTCGATGATCTGATGTCCCTGTCTCGCGTCGAGGCGGAAAAACATGATCTGCCCGCTGAACGTCTCGAACTGAACGGCGCTGTCGCACAGGCCGCCCGCGACGCCGGATCGCCTGAAAGCAAGGCGCGCGTGCAAATCGTAAAGGCATCCGTCCCGCTTTATATAAAGGGCGATCGCCAGCAGATCGAACAACTTGTCCGCAATCTTGTCGATAATGCGCTTAAATATGGTGACGCAGACAAACCTGTCAGTGTTGCGATCACGCCCAACGACAAAGGCTTTGCCCAAGTGACCGTGACAGACCAGGGGGCTGGCATCCCGGCTGAGCACATTCCGCACCTTACACGGCGGTTCTATCGCATCGATCCGGGCCGCAGCCGGGCAGCGGGCGGCACGGGCCTGGGACTGGCCATCGTCAAACATATCGTGGAACGCCATCGCGGCAGGCTGGACATCGCCAGCAAGCAAGGACAGGGGACAACCATCACTGTCCGCTTCCCTTTGATTGGCGAAGAAGATTAAGAACAGGTCATCTTTGTCATGAAGTTGTCACATATCTTTAACATCGGGCGTCGTGAGGGGCGCAAGTTGCGACCCGGACATCGGAAGGACCCTCTCATGAACAAATTTGCTCTTATGGCTTTGCCCGTTCTGGCAGCAAGCACCGCGCTTGCATCCTGCGGCGGCGCAGGCGGCACGACGCGGGATTCGATCCGCGCTGTTGGATCGTCAACCGTTTATCCTTTTGCCAAGGTCATTGCCGAATCGCTGGCCAAGGCAAACCCTGAATTCAAATCACCGATCATCGAATCGACCGGCACCGGCGGCGGTATGAAGCTGTTTTGTGCCGGTGTAGGCGCCGATACGCCCGACATTGAAAATGCCTCGCGTCGCATGAAGGCGTCTGAATTGGCAGACTGTCAGGGCAATGGCGTGACGGACATCACGGAAATTCAGGTTGGCCTGGATGGCATTGCCTTTGCCGAATCGAAAGAAGGCAAGCAGCTGAAACTGACGCCCGAAATCGTTTACAAGGCGCTCGCGGCAAAGCCCTATGGCAAGGAACAGACTGCCAAGACATGGGCGGATGTTGATCCGTCGCTGCCCGCAGATCCCATTCTGGTTTATGGCCCGCCGTCCACATCCGGCACACGCGATGCGATGAAAGAGCTTATTCTGGAAGCGGGCTGCAAGTCCGATCCGGAAATGAAAGCCCTGAAGGAAAAGGACAAGGACGCCTTTACCGAAATCTGCACCGAAGTGCGCGGTGATGGCGCCTATGTCGATGCTGGCGAAAACGACAACCTCATCGTCCAGAAGATCGAAGCCAACCCCAAGGCTATTGGCGTTTTCGGTTTCAGTTATCTTGAAGAAAACGCCGACCGCCTTAATGGCCTCACCATGAATGGCGTCACGCCAACATACGAATCGATTTCGGACTTCAGCTATCCAGGTGCCCGTCCGCTCTACATCTATGTGAAGAAGGCCCACCTCGATGCAATTCCGGGTTTGAAGGAATTCGTCATGGAATGGTCAAAGAACTGGGCCAAGGGTGGCCTTCTTGCCAAGTCAGGAATGGTTGTATCTCCTGATACAGTCATGAAAGCCAGCGCGGATGCGGCAAGCACCTTCCCGTCGTTGACGGCTGACGAACTGAAATAAACGAAACACGTAACAGGGATACCCACCACACGATGTCGCCAGCCATTCTGCTTCTCCTCGCCTTCGGGCTTGGTCTCGTGGGATGGCTGGCCGCCCGTGCGCGGGCCTGGAGTTTCCGTGCCGGTGCGCCGCGGGGCCGATTGGCGGCGTTGCCATCCTACCATGGCTGGTATGTCGCAATCTGGACAGTGGTGCCCGCAGCTATATTTGTCGTCGTCTGGTCGTTTGTTGCGCCCCATCTGGTGACGGCATCTGTCCTTTCCGCGCCCGAAGCGGGAAGCCTCCCTTCCTTCGGTTTTCAGCGGCAGAACATCCTCAACGAAGCAGCAGCAGTCGCGAGCGGAAAGGCGACAGCAGTTTTCAACCCTGCGGCACAGGCGCTGGTTGAACCCTATCGGGATGCGTTGCTCCGTTACCGCATTATCGGCATCGCCGTCACGCTACTGTTGTCCTTTGCAGGCGGTGCATGGGCATTTACCCGCCTGCGGCCTGATTTTCGCGCCCGCACGCAGGTTGAGCGGGCCGCCATGCTTGGTCTCCTGCTTGCATCGCTCGTGGCGATCTTGACGACGCTGGGCATTGTCGTCTCGCTCGTATTCGAAACGATCCGCTTTTTTGGCATGGTCTCGCCGGTCGATTTCCTGTTCGGCACGCATTGGGGGCCAGATCCCATGGGCAGTGCCGACAACCCCAACCCGGAACGTTATGGCGCTATCCCGCTGTTCTGGGGCACGATTTATATCGGGGCGATCATTGCCATGATTGTGGCCGTGCCACTTGGCTTGATGAGCGCAATCTATCTCACCCAATATGCCAGCCCGCGCTGGCGTAGCTGGCTGAAACCAGCGCTGGAGATTCTCGCCGGCGTTCCCACCGTCGTCTATGGCTATTTCGCGGCGCTTACGGTGGCCCCTGCAATCCGCGATGCGGCGCAGGCCATTGGCATCAGCAATGCCTCCAGCGAAAGCGCACTGGCGGCGGGCCTTGTGATGGGCGTGATGATCATTCCTTTCGTCTCGTCCATGGCTGACGATTCGATTGCGGCTGTCCCTCAGGCCTTGCGCGATGGCAGCCTTGCGATGGGCGCAACAAAATCCGAAACGATCCGCCGGGTTCTTATCCCCGCAGCCCTGCCCGGTATCATTGCCGGTGTGATGCTGGCCATCAGCCGGGCCATTGGCGAAACGATGATTGTGGTCATGGCCGCTGGCGCAGCCGCCAACCTTACTGCCAACCCGTTCGAGGCGATGACGACGGTGACCTTCCAGATTGTCGCCATGCTGACGGGTGAAGGCAGTTTCGATCATCCTGCAACACTCAGCGCATTTGCGCTTGGCATGATGCTGTTCCTTGTCACTCTCGCGCTCAATTTCATTGCCCTGCGCGTCGTCAAACGGTTCCGTGAAGCCTATGAGTAATCGCATCGCCCCCACGCGGACGCCGCAGTTCGAGGCACGGTTGAAGAAACGCTACGCGGCAGAGCGGCGTTTCAAGATTCTGGGCTTCAGCGCAGTGCTGTTTTCCGTCGCTGTGCTGGCCATGTTGCTGGTGACGATGACCATGAATGGCCTGGCCGGGTTTTCGCGCGCGGAAATGGCCGTTAAGATCAATTTTGCCGAGAGCGGGATAACGCTCGATCCGCGTTCGCTTGATGAGAATACAGGGCAGAAAACGCTCGAAAGCGCCGGGTTGCCGGATATAGTTTCTGCGGCAGCGCTTGAGGCCCTGGGCGAGGAAGGTGCGCACCAGCTTGGCGACGGCGCGTGGCAGGAAGTTGCACAACAGATCATCGCCAGTCCGGACTTGCTTCGCACTGAAAGCACGTTCTGGCTGCCGGCCGATGAAAAAATGGCATCGGCCCTGCGTGGCGACGGGCAGGCTGATCTTCAGCCTCTCGCGCAAAAGCTTTCTGAGAAAGGCCTGCTGGAACGCCATTCCGACCCTGGGTTCATGGTCCGATCGGACGCGACCGACCCACAGATGGTGGGGATCTGGGGCGCGCTGAAAGGCTCCATCCTCACCATGATAATCACGCTGGCCTTTGCGTTCCCGATTGGAACGCTGGCCGCGCTCTATCTGGAGGAGTTTGCCGCCCGCAACCGCTGGACGGACATTATCGAAGTGTCCATCAACAACCTTGCGGCTGTGCCGTCCATTATTTTCGGCCTGTTGGGCCTGGCCGTATTTCTGACGATTTTTCCCAATTACAGGTCCGCCCCGCTTATTGGTGGTCTGACGCTCGCGCTGATGACGATGCCGGTAATCGTCATTTCCGGCCGAAATGCGATCAAGGCCGTGCCGCCTTCCATTCGCGATGGCGCGCTGGCAGTGGGCGCATCGCGTTTGCAGGTCGTGTTCCATCATGTGCTGCCACTCGCCCTGCCCGGCATCCTTACTGGCACGATTATCGGCATGGCCCGCGCTCTGGGCGAAACGGCGCCTTTGTTGATGATTGGTATGCGCGCTTTCGTGGCGACACCGCCTGACGGGTTCACGTCGCCTGCCACCGTTCTGCCAGTGCAGATTTTCCTGTGGTCCGACGAAATTAACCGGGGTTTTGTGGAGCGCACGTCAGCGGCCATCATCGTGTTGCTCGTGTTCCTTCTTATTATGAACGGCTTTGCGATATATCTGCGTAACCGGTTCGAGAAAAAATGGTGACTGAAACTATGTCTGCGCCCGATATGGACGATCAGAAGTCCGATGCTGCGGCCCCCGATGCAGGGTCCACCGACCATAG
>JAGREQ010000065.1 GCA_020446465.1 Novosphingobium sp.
TGGCGGTGCTGGCGGACAAGCGGGTGATTGCGGTGGGAACCATTCAGGAATTGATGGATAGCGACCATCCATGGATTCAAGAGTATTTCAACGGCCCGCGCGGGCGCGCAGCGATGCGAACGAAAGAGCGTGCGGCAGCCGGGCCTGGCGCAAGATGATGGACAAGCGCGCGGACGAGGGGGCATAGGGGCAAGCGATGGAAACACGCGCAAATCATATTCTTGTCGGCACGGTGACGCTGGCGCTGCTGGGGGCGCTGGCCGTGTTCATCGTCTGGCTGGCGCGGCTGGGCGCGGGCGAGCAGAACGAATACGACATCTTCTTCAAACAGTCCGTGGCAGGGCTTGCCAATGGCTCCACCGTTTCTTTCGCCGGGGTGCCGGTGGGGCAAGTGCGCAAGATCAAGCTATGGGAAAAAGACCCCGCTTTCGTGCTGGTGCGTATCGCGGTTGATAACGAAGTGCCCATTCGTGTTGGCACGACAGCCACGATACAGGGGTCTTTCACCGGCGTTTCGACCATTCTGCTGGACGGCGCGCGCCGCGATGCGCCGCCGATTACCTGTGATGAGGACAAGGGCGCCGCCTGTCCCGAAGGCGTGCCTGTCATCCCGACCAAGCCGGGTGGCCTCGGCGAATTACTGGCAAACGCCCCGCTTTTGCTGGAGCGGCTGGCTACGCTGACAGAGCGGCTGACGCTGATGCTTTCTGACCGGAACCAGAAATCGCTGGAAGGCATTCTTGCCAATACGGAACGAATGACGGGACACCTTGCCGATGCCTCGCCCAAGATCGAACGCACGCTGGACGAATTGCAAGTGACCTTGCGGCAGGCGAGCGAGGCGCTCGATGCGTTTGAACAGGTGATGGGGTCCACCAACCAGTTGCTTAACAGCGATGACGGGCAATCGCTGGCGAGCGAATTGCGCGAAACGCTGAAATCCAGCAAGAAGGCCGCCGATGCGCTTGCCGCGACGCTGGACGAAACCCAGCCTGCGGCAAAGCAACTTTCCGAAAGCACGCTGCCGGCTGCCGATGCGGCTCTGCGCGAATTGCGCGCCACGACCAAGGCGCTCCGCACCGTGACAGAGCAGCTCGAAAATGACGGGGTCGGCTCGCTGCTGAAAGGCCAACCCTTGCCGGAGTATAAGCCATGAGGTCGATGATGCAGGATATAAGCACCAAAACGGCCAGCGGTGTGGCACCCCGGCGACTGCGGGGCATCCGGCGCGCCTTGCCCGTTATCGCGGCCGCCGTGCTGGCGTTGCCGCTTTCGGGGTGTCTCAGCCTTTCACCCGATGTGCCGGATTCGCTGCTGGTGCTGACCCCGGCGCGCACGGCCCCGGCTGGTGCGGCGATTGGCGGGCAGATGAGCGATGCGCTGGCGGTAGAAGCCATTTCCGTGCCGCAAAAACTGGACGTAACGCGCGTGCCTGTCACCACCACGCAATCGGAAATCGCCTATCTTCAGGATGCGAAATGGGTGGAAAAGCCGGGGGCCTTGTTCGCCCGACTGGTGGCGGAAACCATACGCGCGGGTGGCAAGCGGATGGTGTTCGATACAGCCGACATCGTGCGACGCCCATCGACAGTGCTGGGCGGGCGCTTGCTTGATATGGGCTATGATGCGGGCAGCAGTTCGGTCGTCGTCCGGTTCGACGGTATTCTGACCCATGCTGATGGCACCGTCGCCACCCGCCGGTTTGAAAGCACGGTTCCCGGCGTCACGCCCAAGGTCGGCGTGGTCGGCCCGGCGCTTAATCGCGCAGCCAATGACGTGGCGCAGCAAGTGGCCGACTGGGTGGGGTGACTGGCGAGGTTGAGGGGCAGGTTTGAAGACTGCTTTGTTATGCCTTTCGTTTCGAAACCGGACTTTCCGGACACGCTCCCAGAGCGGACATTTCCTCAACGGCAGGTCTCAAGCCCATTGTGGCGTTCAACGCCGAAGTTCCGAGATGTAGTCGTTAATCGCGATCACAGTCTTGTTTGCCCTCGATTGGGCATGGTCCGATGAACCCAGCCCCATGTAATGGGCTTCTATGTCGACGAGATAAGCGGCAACATCCTCGGCACCCACACCTCGCCAAAGGCGTGCTGCTGCTTGCATTAGGTAAGTGTCGTATTCGTCATCCGGTCGGTCTTCCAGATCGTCAATTCCGATCGGGTCCCACTGAGACCAGCCAATCTCACGCAAGCGTGAAAGTTTGAACGTGGGTATGGTAGTCATGTCCAATGACTAGTTGAGGGAATGTCCGCTTACCACCCCATTCCTGCCATTGGAGTGGGTGTAGCGATTTCCTGATAGCGGACAGTTATGCGGCGTTCAAACGCCCTGATCGACTTGCCGCGCCAAAGCTGCAAATCGGCTGGCCAGGCGGAAAGTTTCCAGCCTGAGCGCCCGCCGGGCCATTGCCTCGCTGTCCTGTCCCCACAGTTCGGCCTGCCAGTCTTCCTCCAGACTGGCGGCATCCCACAGCGCATTGGTATCGGCATCGGGGCGCAGGGCTGCCAGCCCCACCGCCAGTGAAGCGGCCAGCGAAGTCAGGGTGTTGAGTGCGGCAAGCGTATAGTTGTCGAGCGCAGCCAGAACTGCGCGCAAGGTGGCAAGGCTGGTTTCAGGCTGGGGGCGGTGGATGACGCCGCTCACCCTCTCCAGCCGGATGGCGTGTTCAGCCTCGATCGACTGGAGCAGAGGCTCCCACACCTCCTGCTGGCGGCGAAACAGTGCGTCTTCAGGGTCTGCGCGGTAACATAGCGTATCGGTTTCGGCATAGCCCAGCAGCGTTTCAATCAGTGCGGTGCGATCGGCTGCCACAACGTCAATGGCATAGTCGGCCAGATCGCGCATCGGCAGCGTTGTCGCATCGATTTTTTCGCCTTGTGCCGCCCATTCATGCGCCAGGGCTTCCGCCAGCGCGCGCGTGGGGGCAACCTGCGGCGTGCGTGCCGGCGTCTTTACCCCGCGCCCGTCCAGCGTGACTTGCCAGCCACCTTCTGCCGGGCTGGTGGCAACGTCTTTATAGAACCGCTTCATGGAACAGGCGTGCGCCAGATACGCGCAAGGATTTGTGGCACGATGAAAATTTCGACAATCCCGGCGGGCAGCAGAACCCAGCCGACAATGGGCGGGATGGGTAGAGCCTGATTGATGGCGAGCAGGCCAAGGCCAACCAGCACAACGCCGCCCAGCCGCAGCGCGCTCAACACGGCGAAGCGATTGCGTGCGCGCACGTCATCTGACCGGGCGTTGTCTGGTAAGGTGTGCGTCACCGCAGGATTTCCTCCAGCTCGTCCGGGCTTTCTGCCACGACGTCGGCGCCTGCCTCCAGCAATTCTTCTACCTCGTGATAGCCCCAGCTCACCCCGATGGCGCGCACCCCTGCATGGCGGGCCATTTCAATGTCGAACACGGTGTCACCGATCATCACGGCATTGTGGGCATCTACGCCCGTTTCGGCCAAGGCTGCTTCCAGCATGGCAGGGTGCGGTTTTGACGGGTGGCGGTCTGCCGTTTGCAATGTGGCAAAAGCGTCCGACAAGTTGTGAACGGCAAGGCAATGGGTCAGCCCCCGGTCGGATTTGCCGGTGGCGACGCCAAGCATCCATCCTGCTGTGTTGAGCCGCCGGACAAGGCCATCGATACCCGGAAACAATGGCTCGGCCAGTCGCCCTTCGCTGCGCGCGGTGCGGAAGGCCTGTTTGTAGGCTTCGGCCAGAGCGTCATGTGTTTGCGCGTCTGTGGCGGGGGCGAGGAGCATCATTGCGCGTGGCAGGCTGAGGCCGACGGCCCTGCGGATAAGGTGCCGATCAGGTGCGGGCAGGGCGCACCGGGCAAAGGCCAGTTCCATCGCTTCGCAGATGTCGGCCTGACCGTCCACCAGCGTCCCGTCGCAGTCAAATACAGCAAGCCGCATGTCTATCGCTTCGCCGGTTTTCCGCGGGCGGGGCGTTTGGCAGCAGGCTTGCCACTGCCGCCGGGCCTTGCCGGTTTGCCCTTGCCTGAAGGCTTGCCGCCCGGTTTGCGCGTCGTTGCACCGCTGCGTGACCGTCGTTCGCCGCGGCGTTCCTTGCGGACTTGCTTGGCATGGGCTTTTGCCGCGCGCTTTTTCTGTTCCCGTGTCGGGGGGGCGTAGGCTTCGGCATCCATGGGCGTATCGCCCAGGGCTTCATCAAAGCCGAGCTGCGCCATCGAGGCTGCAAAGTGTTCGGGCAGGTCGGCTGTCACGTCCAGCTTGTCGCCATCGGGATGGTCTATTATCAGCCGCCGCGCGTGGAGGTGCAGCTTGCGGCTGATGGAGCCGGTGAGAAAAGCGTCTTGCCCGGCATATTTCCCGTCACCCACAATCGGGTGGCCAATGGCCGCCATGTGGACGCGCAACTGGTGCGTGCGGCCTGTCAGCGGTTGCAGTTCCACCCATGCCGCGCGATTGCCGGCCCGGTCCACCACGCGATAGCGGGTGCGGGCAGGCTGGCCGCCCACTTCATCGACATACATTTTTTCGCCGCCGGTGCCGGGTTGCTTGGCCAGTGGCGCGTCGATCGTGCCTTCGGCAATGTCCGGCACGCCGACCACCAGGGCCCAGTAAACCTTCTTGGCCGTGCGCCCGGAAAAACGCTTTGAAAAGAATGCCGCGCTGCCCGGTGTGCGGGCAACCAGCAAGACGCCGCTGGTGTCCTTGTCCAGCCGGTGAACAAGGCGCGGGCGCGGATCATCGTCGTGCGTGGTGAAGGCATCGAGCAGGCCATCGACGTGCTCTTTCATGCCGCTGCCGCCCTGGGTGGCCAGCCCCGGTTCCTTGTTGAGAACGATGGCTGCGCGATCCTGTTCGATCACCATGGCTTCGGCGCGCGCGATTTCTTCCTCGGTCAGCGGACGGCGCACGCGCGCAGGCCTGTCCGTGCTTTCACCGCCGGGCGGAATACGGAGCACTTGCCCGGTTTCAAGGCGGCTGTCGGGTTTGACGCGCTTGCCATCCACGCGCACTTGCCCGGTGCGCGCCCAGCGCGAAACAGTGGCAAAGCCCACTTGCGGCAGATGCCGTTTGAACCAGCGGTCAAGCCGGACCCCGTCGTCATCAGCCCCGACCGTAAACTGGCGCACGCCGGGCGTCCCGGTGGTTTGCGTCTTGCCGGTCATCCTGTTGTCCGCATGATTACAAGTCCTGTGAACATGGCCGCTACGCCAGCCGCCAGCGACACCCCGGAATAGAGCGCGGCCATGCCATAGGCATCGCGTTCAGCGAGCAGAACCAGTTCCATGCTGAAGCTGGAAAAAGTGGTAAAACCGCCCAGCAGGCCAACCCCCAGAAACAGGCGCCAGTGGCCGCCGGGGTCGCCGTGACGAGCAAGAACGCCAACCAGAACCCCCATGGCGAGACTGCCGATGATATTGGCCGCAAACGTCCCCCATGGAAAAACCATGTTGGGGCCTGCCCAGTGCGTCATCAGACGGCCCAGATGATAGCGAAGGGCTGCGCCAGCGCCGCCGCCAATGGCGACGTAGAGCGAGGCAATCGCGGGGGAGGGAGCGTTCATGGCAAATGCCATAGACAAGGACTGGCCATCTGGCCAAGCCCTTGTGCGTGCCTGCCCCGGAATTGCCGATCAAGCTGTGGGTTCAAGCTGTTCGCCACGCGCCTTGCGACGGGCCGTTTCGCGTGCATTTTCAAGTTCGGCAAAAGCCTGCGGCGCGTTTTCGAGCGTGAGATCCCAGTCGATTCCCTCGCCCTTGCCGAGGTTGGTGAGCTGCACATACATCCAGGCGAGCTGCATGTTCGATTCCATCAGGTTGAACTCGCGGTCGTCCAGCTTGCCGATATAGGCGCTCCTGTCGAGCAGCAGCGTCTCTTCCACCATCGGAACTTCAGTGATTTCCCCGCGCAGCAGCTTGCCAGGAAAATCGGTGGAGGCGCAGAACGGCCTTGCCAGCCCGATGATATCGGTTGCGTTTTCGGCCAGTGCGCCGCCCATCGCATCAAGCGTGCGGAACCCGCCGGTAATCATCAACGGCATTTTTGCCAATGGCCGTGCGCGCCTTGCATATTCCATGAAGTAGGCTTCGCGGCGCAAGGTCCGTTCCGCCTTCTTGCGCGCCAGCGGTTTGTTATCACCCATTGCGCCGATCATCACGGGCGCATCATAATTGCCGCCCGATACTTCGAGCAGATCAAGTTTTTCCGCGTTGAGCATTTCGATCACCGCCATCGACTGATCCATGTCGAAGCCGCCCTTGTGGAAGTCTGCCGCGTTCATTTTCACGGACACCGGGAAATCGTCACCCACAGCGCGGCGGATTGCTCGCAGGCTCTCGATCAGGAAACGCGCGCGATTTTCAAGGCTGCCGCCCCATTCGTCTTCACGCGTATTGCATAGCGGGCTGAGAAACGAAGACGCCATGAAGCCATGTGCTGCGTGAAGCTGGACACCGGAAAAGCCGGTATCCCGTGCGATTGCGGCGACATTGGCGAAGCGGTCTATCAGGTCACGGATTTCATCCCCGGTCATGGCGCGGGGCATGGAAAAACCTTCCGCCGGCAAACCCGCCATATTGGCAGACGGGGCCATGGGGTGTTCCAGAATGTCTGCCGGCGTCTGGCGGCCTGGCTGGTTGATCTGCATCCACAACTGATTGCCGGCGATTTGCCCGGCCGCCGCCCATTCGCGCAGCTCGGCCATGCCGCCATTGTCATCAATTACGATATTCCCCGGTCGTTCCCGATGCGTGTAATCGACCATGACGTCGCCCGTGATAAGCAGGCCTGCGCCCCCTTCCGACCAGCGACGGTAAAGTGTGATGTTGAGCGGGGAGGCGTGGCCCAGCGGTGTTCCCAGCCCTTCCTGCGTGGCGGATTTGCCGATCCGGTTGGGAATCACCACGCCGCAGGGCAATGCAAGGCTTTGTGCCAGGAGGCCAGAATCGTTCAAAACACTCTCCATTGATTTTCAGGTATCTTTGGGTGCAAGCTATGGCGCACAGGATTTATCGTGTCCACAAATCCCCAAGGTTGGCAAAAGACATATCAAGCCCGTGCCACGCCTTGCCTTTTGGGTGCGACTGCGCTAGTGGCGGCACCAATCGCGCTGGTCCAGTCATGGATTCGGCACATTTTTTGTTGCTAAGGATAAGGCGAATCCCACGCTGTGGGCGTCTGCCCGCAGAATGTTGAGGTATTGGAATTTATGCAGATAATCGTTCGCGATAACAACGTCGACCAGGCTCTCCGCGCGCTCAAGAAGAAGCTGCAGCGTGAAGGCGTCTATCGCGAAATGAAGCTGCGCCGCCACTTTGAAAAGCCGAGCGAAAAGCGCGCCCGTGAAAAGGCTGCTGCAGTTCGTCGCGCCCGCAAGCTGGAACGCAAGCGGATGGAGCGTGACGGCGTTCGGTAAGAACGTGCACGAAAGGCGGGATTTTGCAAATGTCCCGCTTGATCGCCTTCCTGCGATAAGCCAAGAGGGCGCGGAGCTGGTTTCCGCGCCCTTTTTGCCATCCGGCGGGGCGTTATCTTTCTTCGAGGACTGACAGACAATGACCGAAGTAACCCGGGTTCCCATCCTTCCGATCAAGAAGGGTTCCATCCCCAAGCTGTGGCTGGGCGTTGCCGTTGCCGCGCTGGCGGGTGCGGGCCTTGCCGTTGCTGCAATGCCTTCTGCTGTGCAAGTGTCGGTAACAGAGGCCGGGACAGGCGCCAGCCCGACGATGGAAGACGTCGTTCTGGTAAGCTACGTCGGCAAACTGGACGATGGCACAGTGTTCGAAAAATCAGAACACGCCGCGCTGCCGCTTGGCTCCATGATTCCCGGTTTTGCCGAAGGACTCATGAAGATGAAGAAGGGCGGCAAATACACCATGGTGATTCCGGGCGACAAGGCATACGGCGCCAATCCGCCGCCGCAATCCAAAATTCCTGCCAATGCCAATCTCACATTCGATATCGAGCTGGTCGATTTCATGTCGCGGGCCGATTTTGAATCGCGGATGCAGGCCATGCAGCAAATGCAGCAGATGATGAAGGATCAGGGCGGGGAGGCAGCAGGCCAATAAGGCTGCCGCTGCTTTTTTTCCGATTTTCTCTATCGCCCGCCCATGTGGCGGGCTGCTTTGCCAATCATAACCGAAAGGGCAGCAATGTCTGTCAGTTTCCATGTCAGTTGATAAAGCCACCGTGGCAAAGATCGCATCGCTCGCGCGGATCAGGCTCGGCGATGCGGAGCTTGAATCGATGGTGCCGGAACTCAACCAGATTCTTGGCTGGGTCGAACAATTGGGCGAAGTCGATGTATCCGGTGTCGAGCCGATGACTGCGGTCATTCCCAATACCTTGCGCCTGCGCGACGACGTGGTCGATGCCGACCCGCTGACAGGTGGCAACCGCCGCGGTGACGTGCTGGCCAATGCGCCCGCTGCCGAACACGGCTTTTTCGGCGTGCCCAAGGTGATCGAATAATGACCAATCTGACTGATCTTGGCGTCAAGGCCATCCGCGATGGCGTTTCTGCCGGCGATTTCTCGGCGCGCGAAGTGGCCGAAGCCTTTAACGCGAATGTCGCTGCTGCCAGCGAACTGAACGCCTTTATCGTGGCCACGCCCGATGCGGCACTGGCCGCTGCAGACAACGTTGATGCGGCGCGTGCGGCGAATCAGCCCCTGGGTAAAATGGCTGGCGTGCCAATCGGAATGAAAGACCTGTTTGCCACGCGCGGCGTGCAGACGAGCGCCGCGAGCCACATCCTTGAAGGGTTCAAGCCGCAATACGAAAGCACCGTTTCGGCAAAGCTCTGGGAAGCAGGCGCAGGGATGCTGGGCAAGCTCAACCTAGACCAGTTCGCCATGGGCTCATCGAACGAAACGAGCTTTTTCGGCAATGTCGTGAACCCGTGGCGCAAGCAGGGCAGCAATGCCTCGCTGGCGCCGGGCGGGTCATCGGGCGGCAGTTCAGCCGCCGTGGCTGCGCGGCTTTGCCCGGCGGCAACCGGCACCGATACGGGCGGATCGATTCGCCAGCCAGCCGCCTTTACTGGCATTACCGGAATCAAGCCGACTTATGGGCGCTGTTCGCGCTGGGGCGTTGTCGCCTTTGCCTCGTCGCTCGATCAGGCGGGGCCAATGGCGCGCGATGTGACCGATTGCGCGATCATGCTGGAAGCGATGGCCGGCTTCGATCCCAAGGATGCG
>JAGREQ010000066.1 GCA_020446465.1 Novosphingobium sp.
CTCGATGACTAAGACGTCCGCGGAAGAGTTTGCCGAAGAAGCACTGGATTACAAAGAACGGGGCTTCCAGGCCTACAAGCTGCATGTGCTTGGCGAGTACAAGTTCGATATCAAGTGTTGTGAAGCGGTGAGGCAGGCCGTGGGGCCGGACTACCCGCTTATGATCGATGTGGTGTCGGCATACAATCAGCGCGAGGCTCTGATCGTCGGGCGTGAACTGGAGCGGCTGGATTTCTACTGGTATGAAGAACCGCTGCGCGATTACGATATTCACGGGTACAAGATGCTGGCGGATACGCTGGACATTCCGATCGCCGGTGTAGAGGTCAACGAAGGATCACTTTATACGACGCCCGAATATATCGTGCAGCGCGCCGTCGATATTGTGCGGTCGGATGTGTCGTTCAAAGGTGGTGTGGGGCAGGTCAAGAAAACTGCTGCTCTGGCCGAAGCATTTGGCCTTAATCTTGAGATTCACACCAATCCCAACCCCTTGCTTGACGCGACCAACCTCCAGGTTGCGCTCTCGCTCAAGAACTCGGACTTCTTTGAACAATTGATCCCGGAATCGCTGTATGATTTCGGCGTCAAGGAAACTGTTCATATCGACAAGGAAGGCTTCGCTCACGCACCCAAGGGGCCGGGGCATGGTATTGAAATCGATTGGGATTTCGTAAACCGTTACAAGATTCTGGAACTGTAAAGCCGGGCTATGACACTGGATGCCAGATCGATGGCGGTTGGTTTGTTCGAAGCGCGGACGGCTGGCGAACAATTCCGGCCCGTTGCAGGTTTGGCATCCGGCGATCTCAACCAGGCCTACAATGTGCAAGATGAGCTGTTTTCACTGATCTCACAGGAGCAGGCGGGCTGGAAAATTGCTTTGACGAATGCTGGTGCGCGTGCGGCGTTTGACGTTCCTGAACCTATTTATGCCAGGCTTGGCAAAGGCAGAATGGCGGCAAACGCGGCGGTGCTGCAGGCAAATCAGTTCATGCACCCTGGAATTGAAATGGAACTGGCTGTGCGGATCGCCCGGCCATTTCCGCCTGAGAGTTCCCCTATGGGTGACTTGGGGGATTACATAGATGTGGTCGCCGCAGCCTATGAAATCATTGACGACAGGAATGCGGATTACCGTGCAATCGACGCCGCATCCCTTGTTGCGGACCTTTGCTGGAATCGCGGTTTCATGCTGGGACCGTCCTGCCCGTTCGATCAGCTGGGCAAGGTTGCCGATCTCGAATGTGTGCTGGAAATTGATGGCCGGCAGGTCGCTGCGGCATCAGGTCTGGCCGGCGATAATCCGCTTGAGGCGGTTATCGGGCTGTCCGCGCACTTACGCAAAAGGGGGATGCGGATAGAGGCGGGTGAATGGGTCATGACGGGCAGTTTGTTGCCACCGGTGTTTTGTGAAGCCGGGCAGAAGTTTGATTTCCGTATTGGAACGCTTCCTTCCGCCGAAATGTGCATCGTTTAGGCGGTGTTGCTGTCTGTCGCCAATGACTGGTCAGCAGTCACGGATATACAAAAGTAAGACGTGTTGCATAAATCATGAATCGAGATTACATAATGCAAAGCGATGGTGGCCGGCGTGTGGGGCGTGCAGGCCGGGGGAATATGATGAGATATATGATTGCAAGTTGCAGAAGCCGATTGTTGCCCGATAACGCGGGCCGGAAAATAACACGTGCGTCAGCGCATTGCGGGAAGGGCTGGTAAATGCCCATCCCACTCGAACGGTCCTGTTATGACAGTGAGCATGACATCTTCCGGCACAGTGTGCGGACATTTTTCGCGCGCGAGCTGCTCCCCAATATCGAGCGTTTCGAGGAACAGCGCGAGGTAGATCGCGGGTTCTGGAATGCTTGTGGGCAGGCCGGTCTGCTGTGCCCCACAGTGCCCGAAGCCTATGGCGGCGTCGGGCTGGATTTTCGGTACAATGCGATTGTAACCGAGGAATTGTCCTATGTTGGTTGCTACGCAAGCATGCCGCTGCAGTCTGACATTATCTGCGATTATTTCGTCGAATTCGGGACAGAGGCGCAAAAGCAGCGATATTTGCCCGGCATGGTTGATGGGTCCGTTGTCGCGGCCATAGCAATGACGGAGCCGGCCGCCGGATCGGATCTCAAGGGCATTCGCACCACTGCGAAGCGTGATGGGTCCGACTGGGTTATCAATGGTTCGAAAACCTATATTTCAAGCGGCAAACACTGCGATGTGGTGCTTGTCCTTGCCAAGACCGATCCTGATGGCGGTGCGCGGGGTATCAGCCTGTTTATTGTTGATAATGGCACACCGGGCTTCGTGAAAGGGCGCAAGCTGGACAAGATCGGCCAGCATACGGCTGATACGTCCGAAATGTTCTTTGAGGATGTCCGGATACCGGCGGAAAACCTTCTGGGCGAAGAAGGTGCCGGTTTCATCCAGGTGATGAAAATGATCCCGCAGGAACGGGTCAGCCAGGCAATCATGGGTCAGGCCGGGGCGCAGCGCGCCTTTGATGAGGCGCTGGCGTTTGCACGCGACAGGAAAGTCTTCGGAGAGCGTCTTCTGGATATGCAGAATACGCGCTTTGTTCTGGCCAACCATGCCACGTCGCTTGAAGTCGGCTGGGCGCATCTTGATCGCTGCATTGCCAAGATGGCGTCGAAAGAGCTGACTAACCGCGAAGCGAGCATGGCCAAGCTCTGGCATACGGAAATGCAATGGGCGCTGACCGATGCCTGTCTGCAGTTGCACGGCGGTGCCGGATACATGAACGAATACACGATTGCCCGGCTTTGGCGGGATGCAAGAGTCCAGCGGATTTATGGCGGGACGTCTGAAATCCTGCGTGAAATAATTGGACGGGAACTGGCTCGCTAAAGGCGGCTGGATAATGATGGCAGAAATCGGATGAACAAGGCTACTTCGCAATATGCACAAGTTGACGACCCTTTGGGGCCGGACAACTATAAATTTCTCGAACTCATCCTTCGCGGCGCAAGGCTTGATGTTGCGATCAATCGCCCGGATGCGGCGAATAGCCTCAATGATGGTCTGATCGAGGAGCTTTTGACACTGTTCGGCGCGCTATTGTGGCGAGATGACGTGCGCGTGGTGACTCTGACTGGAAAGGGTCGCCATTTTTGTGCCGGTCTTGATATCAAGGAACGCAAGGGCAAGCTGGATCCGGCCCCGCTTGGATCATACGTCGGCCAGCGCAAGATCAGCGAAATTGTCATTGCCATGCGGCGGTGCCCGCAACCCATTATCGCGCGCATCAATGGCGCGGCGAGCGGTGGCGGTTTTGCTCTCGCGCTCGCGGCTGATGTTCGTGTCGGCTCCCCCGGTTTGCGCTGCAATGCCGCGCCAATCAGGATCGGGCTGAGCGGGTGCGACATTGGCATAAGTTATTTCCTGCCGCGGATTTGTGGTTCAGGCGTTGCGTCGGAGTTCCTGCTGACGGGCCGGTTTATTGATGCGGATCGGGCGTTGCGGGCCAATCTGGTGTCGGCTGTTGGCGATGATGATGCTCTTGATGAAATTGTTGACGGGCTTGTCGAGGATATGCTCGCGGCATCGCCTCTCGGACTACGTCTCACAAAGGACGGCCTGAACCTTGCAATTGATGCAGCGGGGCTGGAGCAGGTTGTTGCGCTGGAGGACCGCCAGCAGGTTTTGTGCACGTATCAACCGGACTTCGAAAATGCCCTTGCCCGGTTTCGGGAAAAGAAGGCCGGACAATGACCAATGCTGTCGAACTTCGCTCCGTAACGCTGGAGGACAGATACGCGAAGGAAAGCGGGCCGCTCTATATGACCGGCGTGCAGGCGATGCTCCGGGTGCTGGTCGATCAGGCACGCGCTGACCGGGCGGATGGCCTGAATACCGCCGGATTGATTTCAGGGTATCCGGGGTCCCCGCTGGGCGGTGTCGACAGCGAAATGATGCGCAACCTTCCTCATTTTGAGAAGGAACAGGTATTTCCATCAGCTTGGGCTTAACGAGGAACTGGCCGCAACTGCAATATATGGCACCCAGATGGTCGGCGAAGTGCCGGGGCCAAAGTATGATGGCGTGTTTGGCATGTGGTTCGGCAAGTCGCCGGGGGTGGATCGGGCGGCTGATGCGCTTCATCATGCGAACTTTCATGGCACTGCTCGTCACGGCGGGGTGCTTGTGGTGGCCGGGGATGATCCACACGCGCGCTCCACAATTCTGCCGTCGGATTCGAACACGATTTTAAGCAGCTTTTACATGCCGGTGCTGGCGCCGGGTAATGTGCAGGAAGTGCTGGATCTGGGGCGGCACGGCTATGCGCTTTCACGCGCAGCAGGCCTTTGGGTCGGGTTCAAGCTGATATCTGATATTGCCGATGCGGCAGCTTCTGTCGAAGTCGGACCCGATCGCGTGAGTCCAATGCTGCCGAAAGTCGTTTATGACGGGGCGGATTTTGTTCCCGACTTCCATGCCAACGAGGCTGGACCGCCGCTCATCGCGCGAGAACGCGAAATCTATTATGCGCGGCTCGAATTGGCGCGGGAATATGCCCGCATCAATGGACTGAACCGTATTATCGGCGCTGGCGATGGTGCAAGGCGCGGTATTGTTGCCAGTGGCAAGACATACTTTGACTTGCGTGAAGCCATGCGAATGCTCGGCATCGGGGACGCCGATCTGGAACGGCTTGGAATCCGCATTCTCAAGATTGGCATGGTCTATCCATTCGACACCCGGACCGCGATGGAGTTTGCCAGCGGTCTGGAAGATGTGATCGTTATCGAGGACAAGCGCCCGTTTCTCGAACTTGCGCTCAAGGATATTCTATATGGCCGCGGCGATGCGCCGACGATCGTGGGGCGCAACGATGCCAAAGGCGATCTGCTGCTGACAGCATGTGGAGAATTGTCGGTTGATATAATCGCCGATGCGCTGGCTCGCTGGATGGGGATAGCCGGCCCCGTGCGCGACAATGTTCCGCTTTCCAATGAGGCACTTTCCACTGCGCGCCAGCCTTATTTCTGTTCTGGTTGTCCGCATAATCGATCGCTGCGCGTACCCGAAGGTTCGGTCGTTGGCGCAGGGATCGGTTGCCATATCATGACCCTCTGGATGGGGCGGCTCATGGGTGAGGTAACGGGCTATACCCAGATGGGCGGTGAGGGCGCGCAGTGGTTCGGGCTTTCGCATTTCACCGACACCCCTCATATCTTTCAGAATATCGGTGACGGCACATATTATCACTCCGGCCTGCTAGCGGTGCGCGGCGCAGTCGCGGCGGGTGTGAACATGACCTTCAAGGTGCTCTTCAACGATGCTGTGGCGATGACCGGCGGGCAGCCGACCGACGGGCCGCTCTCGGTTGGCGACATCACCCGGCAAGTGCTTGCCGAAGGCGTGTCGCGCTGCGTCGTGGTCAGCGATCGGCCCGAACTCTACAACGCCGACAGTAAGTTGGGCGAAGGCGTTACGGTCCATCACCGCGACGATTACGACGCCGTTCAGCGCAAGATCCGCGATGTCGCAGGCGTCACGGTAATCGTCTATGAACAGACCTGCGCTGCTGAAAAGCGCCGCCGCCGCAAGCGTGGCAAGTTTCCCGATCCAGCCAAGCGGATGTTCATCAATTCCGATGTCTGCGAAGGTTGCGGCGATTGTTCGGTCAAGTCGAACTGCGTAAGCGTCTGGCCGCTCGAGACCGAAATGGGCCGCAAGCGCCAGATTGACCAGTCGAATTGCAACAAGGACTATAGCTGCGTCAAAGGCTTCTGTCCCAGCTTTATCACCGTTCTCGACGCGCAGCCGCGCAAGCCCGAAGCATCGGCGCTGGCGGGTGAGACCGGGTTCGATCTGCCCGAACCGGTCCAACCATCCCTCACTGATGGCACCTGCAACATTATCGTCTCGGGTATCGGCGGCACCGGCGTCGTCACGATCGGCGCGCTGCTTGGGATGGCCGCTCATCTTGAAGGCAAGGCAGCGTCGGTGTTCGATATGACCGGGCTGAGCCAGAAGAATGGTGCGGTGTTCAGCCACGTCCGCATCGCCGCTGATCCGAACGACCTTGCCGCACAAAAGCTGGGCATGGGCGAGGCGGATGTTGCGCTGGCGTTCGACGCGGTCGCGGGATTGTCGAAGGAACCCGCAATCACGCTCAATGCTGAACGAACGCGTTCGGTCGTCAACGCGCGGGTCACGCCGACCCCGGCGTTCCAGCGCAATCCCGATCTTACGCTCGACGAAGGCTTGCTGATCAAGCGTCTGGAAAAGCTGTCGAAGGATATTTCAGCCGTTGATGCCACCGGGCTGGGGCTTGCACTTCTGGGCGATACCATCGCCGCCAACCTATTCATGCTCGGTTATGCCTGCCAGCTTGGCCTGATCCCGCTTTCGCCAGAAGCGATCCTGCGCGCGGTCGAAATCAACGGCGTCGCCACTAAGTTCAACCGAACTGCCTTCACGCTCGGCCGGTTGCAGGCGGTCGATCCCGAGCGGGTCGCACAGGCAGTGAAGGACACCTTGCCCGAACAGCATTTCGAACCGCTGAGCAAATTCGAGGATATAGTTGCCCATCGCACGAAACTGCTAACCGCCTTTCAGGACGCCGATTATGCCGCCCGCTACAATGCGCTGGTAAGCCGTGTCGCAGCAGCCGAGCAGGCGGCAACGCCCGGTCAGACCGATCTGGCGGTGATGGTGGCGCGCAATTTCGCCAAGTTGATGGCCTACAAGGACGAATACGAGGTTGCGCGGCTCCACACTGACCCGGCTATGCGCGCCAGATTGGAAGCCACCTTCGAGCCGGGTGCGCGCTATCGCTATAATCTTGCGCCGCCGCTGTTTGCAAAGCGCGATCCCGCCATCGGCGAGCTGCAGAAGCGCGAATTTGGCCCCTGGGTGTTCCAAGCGTTCAGGCTGCTGGCGCGAATGAAGGGTCTGCGCGGATCGAGGCTCGATATTTTCGGCTACACCGAAGAACGCCGAATGGAGCGCCGGCTGATCGACGAATACGAAGCGCGCATGCTCAGCATTGCCGACGCGTTGACCGCAAGCAATCACGCGCTTGCCGTCCAGATCGCTTCGGTGCCCGCGCAGATCCGCGGTTTCGGCCATGTCAAGGAAGCCAATGTCGCCGGGGCCGAAGCCCTCAACGAACGCCTGATGGCCAAGTTCAATACGCCGGAGCAAGACCCGGCCGAACCGGAATCCCATGCCGCCAACGCCTGATACCGAGGAGAGGAATCCCATGCACAAGATGTTGATTGGCGGGGCGCTGGAACGCGGTTCGCGCACGCTAGACGTCATTGATCCGTCAACCGGCGAAGCATTCGACAAAGTGCCTGACGCAACCACCGTGGATGTCGACAAGGCGGTTGCGGCAGCCACCGCAGCATTCCCGGCTTGGCGTGACAGTTCGGCGGATGCGCGGGCGGGTGTGCTCGAAGCGATGGCAGGTGTGATCGAGGGCAATCTCGATGAACTCGCCGACCTGCTGATTGCCGAAACCGGGCGTCCGCGCGATCTGGCGATGTTCGAGCTGGCGCACCTTGCGGTGGGATACTTGCGCTATTACGCCTCGCTGCGCCTTGAGCCGGAACTGCTGGTTGATGACGATACCCGGCGTGTGGAATTGCACCGCAAGCCGCTCGGCGTAGTCGCAGCAATCATCCCGTGGAATGCGCCGGTGTTCATCACCTGCAACAAGCTGGCCCCGGCTCTGGCAGCGGGCAATACTGTGGTCGTGAAGACCGCGCCGACCACACCGCTTACCACCTTGCGGCTGGGCGAACTCATCGCCGAAGTCGTGCCGCACGGTGTCGTCAATATCCTTTCCGGCGGGAACGAAGCTGGTGCGCATCTGGTCAGCCACCGCGATGTCGCCAAGGTGACGTTTACCGGATCGACCGAGACGGGCCGCAAGATCATGGAAGCCTGCGCGCCGACGCTCAAGCGCGTGACGCTGGAACTGGGCGGGAACGATGCAGCAATCGTAATGCCTGACGCTGACGTGGCGACGGTTGCGCCGGGGATCTTCGGTTTCTCGTTCTTCAATTCGGGGCAAGTATGCGCTGTCATTAAGCGGCTTTACGTCCACGACAGTCTCTATGACGAGATGTGCGAAACGCTCGGCGCGATGGCGGCAGGTTGCAAGGTCGGGTCTGGCCGCCACGGTGACGCGCAATTCGGACCTATCCAGAACAAGGCGCAGTTCGAGAAAGTGCGCGGCTATATCGAGCAGGCCAGGAAGGACGGCAAGGTCGTGGTGGGCGGCGACGTGACGGATGGGCCGGGCTATTTTGTGCCGCTGACGATCATTCGCGACGTGACCGAAGGTCACGCTATCGTCGACGAGGAACCGTTCGGCCCGGTGCTGCCGGTGATCCGCTACAGCGATGTCGATGATGTCGTCGCGCGCGCCAACGCATCGCCCTTTGCCCTGGGCGGCTCTGTCTGGGGCAGTGATGTTGAGCGAGCCAGCGCGGTGGCCGCCCGGCTCGAAAGCGGCAGCGTCTGGGTCAACCAGCACTGCGCCCTCGATCCCGCTGTACCTTTTCCGGCAAACAAGCAATCAGGCTTTGGCGTCGAGGGAGGTGTAGAGGGGCTGTATCCCTATACTGCGCTCCAGACAGTCAATATCGCGAAGCCTCAATAGCGGCGAGGGCGCACTCAGTTCCGGCCGGTTCTCAACAGTGCAGGTGAAAGAAACGGATTGCAGGTTCTGCTCCTTTGAAGGGTTGGGTGGGCTTGCTCATGAAGTTGCAGCGCAGTCGCTAGGCGGCGTGGAATTTGTCCACGCCGCCTAGAATTGGGTTCTCGCGAATTTGTCACGAAAGGACTTCGTGGGTCACGACCCGCCATTCTGGGGGCAGTCTACATTGCATAAATTTCGGCAACGAAATTTGGGAATAGGGTAAGCGAGATGCTTTATGACGAAACGACCCCGGCGATCGTGACCGGCGGTGCCTCCGGGCTAGGCGAGGCAACCGCCCGAGCCTTGGCATCGGCGGGTGTGAAAGTGGCAATTTTCGATTTGAATGAAGAAATCGGCCAAGCCGTAGCGAGCGAGACAGGCGGAGTATTCTGCAAGGTTGACGTGACCAATGATGAACAGGTCGATG
>JAGREQ010000067.1 GCA_020446465.1 Novosphingobium sp.
CGGGCCCGCCATTTCTCATTCCAGAGCAGGTTGCCGGACGGGGTGGGAACATGCGGCCAAGTGTTTGGCTATTTGAATACCTGGAGTTCTGACGATGTCGATTTCACCGCTCATGCCCGTATATCCCCGGTGCGATGTTCGCCCGGTGCGCGGGGAGGGTTGCCACCTTATCAGCGAAGATGGCCGGCGCTTTCTGGATTTTGCAGCAGGTATTGCGGTCAATATCCTTGGCCATTCGCATCCCGGCCTGATTGGTGCGATCCAGCGTCAGGCCGAAACGCTGATGCATGTCTCCAACCTTTATGGCAGTCCGCAAGGTGAATCGCTGGCGCAGCGCCTCGTGGATATTACTTTTGCCGATACCGTGTTCTTCACCAATTCAGGTGCGGAGGCAGTGGAGGCCGCGATCAAGACGGCGCGGGCCTATCATCAGTGTGCAGGCAATGCCGAGCGTTTCGAGCTGATCACGTTCAACAACGCGTTCCACGGTCGGACATTGGCGACTATCAGCGCATCCAGTCAGGAAAAGATGCATCATGGCTTCATGCCGTTGCTGCCGGGCTTCAGATACGCCGATTTTGATGATCTGGACGCCGTCAAGGCGTTGATTGGGCCGAACACGGCAGGTTTCCTGGTCGAGCCTATTCAGGGAGAGGGTGGCATCCGGATTGCCTCGCAAGCCTTTGTCGAAGTCTTGCGGGAACTTGCTGATGAGCATGACCTGATGTTGGTCTTCGATGAAGTGCAGTCAGGTGTTGCCCGGACCGGGACTTTCTATGCCTACGAACAGTTCGGGATCAAGCCGGATATTCTCGCGACTGCCAAGGGGCTGGGTGGGGGCTTCCCACTTGGCGCATGTCTTGCCACCGAAAAGGCGGCACGGGGCATGACTGCTGGCACGCACGGTTCGACATATGGAGGCAATCCGCTCGCCATGGCAGCGGGCAATGCCGTTCTGGATGCAGTTGCCAATGCGGAGTTCCTGCAATCCGTTTGTGACAAGGGGGAACGTCTGCGGGCCGGGCTGGAACAGTTCATCGGCAATTATCCGGACCTGTTCGAGCTGGTCCGGGGGCGTGGCCTGATGTTGGGCTTGAAGATGAAGTCCGAGCCACGGCCTTTTGTTGCACACTTGCGCGACAACCACGGGCTTCTGACGGTATCGGGCGGCGATAACACCATGCGTATCTTGCCCCCGTTGGTCATCGGGGACGCGGAGATCGACGAATTTTTCGAGAAACTGTCCGCAGGCGCAGAGAGCTATCGGCCGGAGGAGCAGGCGTAATGGTCCGGCATTTCACCGATCTTTCCGATGCAGGCGGGGATGTGATCGCCGCGATGATCAATGATGCACAGGATCGCAAGGCTGCGCGTGCTGAATGGCCGCGTGGCCGGCCCGATGAAGACCAGCCGTTGCAGGGTCGGGTGCTGGCCATGATCTTCGAGAAAAGTTCTACTCGAACACGCGCCTCGTTCGATATGGCGATGCGCCAGTTGGGCGGCAGTGCGATGGTGATGGAATCCGGCACCATGCAGCTTGGCCGGGGTGAGACGATTGCCGATACCGCGCGTGTGCTTTCGCGGATGGTCGATGCCATCATGATCCGCACGGACGACCATGCCAAGATTGAGGAAATGGCGCGCCATGCGACGGTGCCGGTCATCAATGGACTGTCAGACCGCTCGCACCCTTGTCAGATCGTTGCCGACCTGTTGACCGTGATCGAGCGGGGCAAGGCGCTGCCAGGGCTGGAAGTTGCCTGGCTGGGCGATGGCAACAATGTGCTTCACTCGTTTCTGGAAGCTGCCGCGCTGATGAAATTCAACGTCAGGATTGGCACCCCGGCGGGCTATGAACCTGAAACAGAGTTCGTGGACATGGCGCGTGCGGCGGGCTGCGTGGTGACGCAAACGCGCGATGCGGCAGAAGCGGCAACCGGGGCTGACGTTGTCGTTACCGACACATGGATTTCAATGGGGCAGGATCATGCCGAGGAAAAGCTCGCCGCCATGGCCCCTTACCGGGTTACGAGCGAACTGATGGCGAAGGCGCGGGGTGATGCCCTTTTCCTGCATTGCCTGCCTGCACACATCGGCGAGGAAGTAACGGCAGAGGTGTTTGAAGGGCCGCAGTCGGTAGTTTTCGATGAGGCGGAAAACCGTATTCACGCCCAGAAATCCGTGCTGCTGTGGTGCTTTGGATTGGTCTGACTGGGCTTTCGGGCAGGCTTTGATCCCGCCTGGTCCTTAATTTTGCCGCATCTCACCCCCATATGGCCCTTCGATGACTGACGGCATTTCCCATACTCTATCCGACCAGATGTTCCACTTTACGCTCCCCGTTCGCGATGTGCGGGGGCGTGCGGTGCGCCTTGACGGCGTGCTAGACACAATCCTGTCGGCTCACGATTATCCGCCGATAATCCGCAAGTTGCTGGCCGAAGCACTGGTGGTAACAGCGCTCATCGGTAGCCTTCTGAAAGAGGAAGACAGCCAGCTTACCATGCAGGCGCAAACCGATAATGGCGTCGTGAAGCTGATGGTTTGCGATTATCGCAATGGTGAACTGCGCGGGTATGTGCAGCATGACGCGGACAGGCTTGCCACATTGGGCGCCAACCCTTCGCTGGAGGCACTGTTTGGCAAGGGTTTTCTTGCGGTGACGTTCGACCTTGCCGTAACCGGGGAACGCTATCAGGGCATTGTTCCGCTGGAGGGACACTCAATCGCACATGTTTGTGAGGATTATTTCGCCCGGTCCGAACAGGTGCCGACGCTGATCCGTGTTGCGGTATCGGAGCCGGGCCATGGTAACGTCGCAGGAGGCCTGCTGATCCAGCATTTGCCCGATGGCGAAGAAGGGCGTGAGCGGCTCCACGTTCGGATGGACCATCCGCACTGGGAACATGCCTCGATCCTTGCTGCAACGATTAGCCCTGCTGAAATGCTCGACAGCGCGCTCTCCATGGAAGACATCGTCTGGCGCCTGTTCCACGAAGAGGATGAAGTGCGGGCCGAACCCGGAAGCGTCATAACCCGCGGGTGCCGCTGTTCAGTCATCCACTTCGAGAATGTGCTGTCGCGCTTTCCGCCAGAGGAACGCAAGGAGATGCGCGACGAAAACGGTGTCATCCTTGTCGACTGCGCATTCTGTTCGCGCGTTTTCCCAATTCAGGATTGACTGGGGCGCATGGAAGCATGGTTGATTTTCCGTTCACCGCCGATACAGAACGCTTTGTCTACAATAACGTCCGATGATATGTGTGCCTGGCACCAGCAATAGACGAAAGGGAAATCTGGATCGATGAAATGGAAACTGACGCATGTGGCGGCCCTGGGGGCATTGCTGGCAGCGGCGTGTTTCCTTGCCGCTGCTGCACCTGCGCCTGCGGGAAATGCTTCGCCGCAGCTCGCCGCTCTGGACAATCTTTCCCCCGGAAACTGGGAAGTTCGCTATCGGCCTGACAATACGCGGGATTCTGTGTGCGTGCGGACCGGGCGTGAACTTATCCAGATTCGCCATGGACCTTTGAACTGCGGTCAATTTGTCGTTGAAGCCACGGCGGATCGCGCAACCATCCACTATACTTGCCGCGGGCATGGTTATGGTCGCACCCAGTTGAGGCGGGAAAACAACCGGCTCGTCCAGATTGAAAGCCAGGGGATATTTGATGGTTCGCCGTTCCAGTTTTCGGCCGAAGCACGCCGTGTGGGCAGTTGCACGCGCTGATTGCACCTGCTGTTCTTGATGCGGCGATGCACAGCTTCCATAGCGTTTCGTGAAAAGGTTGAATCGGACGAAACGTTATAGACTTTTGATCTGTCGCATTTCCTGGCCGAAAAAGTCTATCAACTTTTTCTCGAAATGCTCTAGTCCCCTTGCATGACAACCAGAGAATCTTCGGGTGACAAGCCCTCCGCCGTTGTGCTGCTATCGGGTGGTCTGGACTCCATGGTCTGCGGCGGAATTGCGCTGGAGCGTGGATACGCGGTCAACGCCCTGACGATCGACTATAATCAGCGTCACCGCAGGGAAATTGAGGCTGCGCGTGAAATCGCCCAGATGCTGGGCGCTGCACGCCATGTCGTCTTGCCGCTGGATTTGCGGCAATTTGGCGGTTCTGCACTTACTGATGATATTGCAGTCCCCAAAAGCGGGGTCGGGGAAGATATCCCTGTTACTTATGTGCCGGCCCGCAACCTCGTGTTCCTTTCGCTCACTCTGGCATGGGCGGAAGCATTGGGCGCGCGGGACATATTTATCGGCGTCAATGCGCTCGATTTTTCAGGCTATCCCGATTGCCGTCCGGAGTTTATCGCGAGTTTCGCTGAAACAGCCCGTCTTGCCACAAAGGCTGGTGCGGAAGGTTCACCGTTTACGATCCATGCGCCGCTACAAATGATGAGCAAGGCCGAAATCGCCGCAGAAGCGGCCCGACTGGGGCTGGACGCGGGGCTGAGCTGGTCGTGTTATGATCCGCAAGAGGACGGAACCGCTTGCGGCGCTTGCGACAGTTGCCGTTTGCGCCGCGCGGGTTTCCGCGATGCTGGCCTTATCGATCCGACACACTACAGCGCGTCAGCCCCGGCAATCTGACTTGTTCCGCCGCCTGGCTTACGCCTTTTTCAGCACCCCGCAGGCAATCCGCCCACCGCTATTGCCGGATGGGTCGGTTTTGTAATCGTCTGGCCCGGCATGAACGACGATTGCTGTGCCGTCCGCATCAAACAGTGTCTCCATCAACTCTGCCTGGGTGCCTTGCAGTGCGACACTGATCGTACCGGCGCCAGCATCGCTAACGGTGATATTTGGCAGATCGCCCACATGGCTTCCCATCGGGTTATCCATGCCATGCTGCCTGCCGTCAGGGTTAAGGTGCCCCCCTGCCGATTTGAAATCCGGTGCTACGCATGACCCGGTTGTGTGCAAATGGATTCCGTGAACACCCGGACTCATGCCCGCAACGGCCGCGGTGAGCGTGACCTTTTCCCCGTCGCTGACAAGCTGAACAGTGCCCGCGGGAAGGCCATTGGCCATTTCCAGCGTTGCATTGGCGACGTGGCTGGCCGGGACGGTGCCAACAGTTGTGCAGGCAGAAAGCACTGTAAAAACGGGGATCAGGGCGATTGGTGCAAGACGCTTCATGAGGTTCTCCAGACTGGCGGTCGACACTTCTAAAAAGACGTCGCACCCGGTTTTGTTCCTCATGCTTGCATTGGCAGGCAAGGTCAAATCATCGCCTTGTCAGGGGGCAGAGAAGACGCCTGCTTGCTGTAGCGCAGTGATAAGCGAGGTGATTGCCGCGCGCGCCTCACTATCAACGGTCGTGCCGCCGCTGGGGCTGGTGGGGGTTGCAGGAGCTTGCCAACGCGATGCGTAACGGATTTCCTGCCCGGTCGTGCGGTCAAGCACACGCATCCCGTCGCGCGGCGCGACGAAAAGCCATGACCCGGCCTGACGGCAGGCGAGCGTGCCGTCCTGCCCCGCCCAGTCACCGCTGGCGGATGCGCCAACAAGCCAGTTTTCGCCATCGGCGGGGGAGGCGGGCGGCGTGGCGCTTTCACCTTCAATGGCGCAGTGGAGCAGGGCATCGGCGATTGCGTGGGCTTCGTTGACAGTCAGCTCTTTCTGCGCCTGTCCAGCGAACAGGAATGGCAGTGAAAAGCGCGGACTTGCGGACGTGAAGGTTAGTGGCGATGGCATGGATTTTCCCTTTCGATACAGATGGGTGTCAGAGTTGCGATCAAACGAGAGTCATAAGCAGCAACGGGTCGGACAGTGCGAAACTGCCCACCTGCCGCACCCACAACTGCGCGCCCGGATAGCTGGCTGAGAGGTTGGCCATGTCCATAGCGTCGATTGTCAGGTTCGGGGTGGAAGTCTGCCATTGCTGGATTGGCGAGCCGATCGGACCAAGTCCGACAAGATAGTTTTCAGTGGGTTCGACCAGTGGCGTATCGACGCCGTCGAGCCAGCCCCAGGCCCCGCGTGCACGGCGCACCCAACTGAGCGCGACGCTGCCGTCTGGCAGGTTTTCCGTGCAGGGATGGACGGGGCAGAGAGGACGAACCGACTGACCGGGGTTGGCAATTGCCGTCATGACAGGCGTGCTGTCTGCAAGGCCGACTGCCACGATCGCTGCGCTATCGGTAGACCCTGTTGATTGCAGGTCGAGACTTCGCAAACTGTCATCCAGCAGCACGAAGCGCGCACCTGCACTGTGGCCTGCCAAGGCAGCGGCCTCTGTCGCGCCGCGCCCGCGTAACAATCCATCAAGGCGCCAGGTGCTGTTACCCAAAGGTGTCGCGTCGGCAAACTGGATAACCTCGCCGCCAATGAGCGCCCGGTTTGCACCATTAGCTAGCGCATCGGCGCCTGCGCTGGTGAGCGCAAAGTCATCCGCATCGAGTGTGACGAGCAGCGATGCGGTGCGTTCCAGCAATGCCGCAGCGGAAGAGCCAAGCGCTTGCGTGAGAACCCCAGTGATACTGCGTTGCTTGCCACTATGGCTTAGCGGCACAAGCTCACCGTCCATATCGGCATAGAGCGCGGCGCCGGTCCATCCCGCACTGGCAGAGGATACAGCAGCAAACAGCAGGGGCGCAGATGCACTGGCCGTATCTGCGGGTGGAAGTTCGAACGCAGACAGGATGGTCGGTCCATTGACGAGATCAGTCGGCGGGGTGAGCAGACCTGAATCGCCTGTCGCAGCACTCGCAGCGATATGGGGCAAACGCAGCAATTCCAGTTCAATGCCATCAGCGCGCCATTCCCAGGCCATGATCCGCCACAGCCCGCTGCGGTCTGGCAGGCGCACGACAGATCCTGCACTGAGAACAGGGTCCAGTTCTGCCACGCGCCACAGCACTGTCTCGCGCGCCCAGCCAGCGCGTTCTGCGGCAGCACTCGCCAGTGCGCGTGCTTCAGTGGCATGGAATGCACCGGGAAACTCGATTGTCCGCTCCCTGCCAGGTTTGGCGCGGCCATCTGCACGCTGAAGGCCCGCAAGATAATCGCGCTCTATATCGAAATAGCGCAGTGCCTTGGGGGAGTCCGTATCGGCAGCAAGCCGTCGGCGCATTGTCCCGGCACTGCTGCTGAACGATTCGCCATCGGCGCTCGTTGCCGGTTCGGGTAAAACGGGAACGGATGCGGGGATGTCCTCTGCCGGGAAAATCCGCAAGGCATCGGCTCTGCTGTCGATTGCAAGCGGATAGACGCTGTCGATTGTTGAAAGGAGTTGCGCGGTTGAACCGCCATCGTGGGCAAATCCGCCAAGGCCAGCCAGTGGCATGGCCACATCGCTTGGCACAATGCTTTGGCCCATCATGGCCGCAAGTGCGGGTTCGTTCGTGTCGGCGATGATTTCAAAGCTCAGGGTGGGAATCCGGTTTCCAAAGTTCGTGAGATCAAGGTCTTCGAACACGACATAGGCCGTTCCCCGATGGGCGGGGGCGCTGGTGCCTTCAGCCGACGCAATCAGGGGGTCGACCTGCTGGTCGCCCTGGCCGGTGTAAAGGCGCATCGTTCCAGCGACCTTGAGATCGCCTGCCGTGCCGCGAAGCAGGTTGCCATCTGCCCAGATGCGGCCAATGCCTTCGATCGGGCGGCTGGAAAGCGCGACCGCGAAAGAGACCGAATAGCTGTAAGTGGTGACTGAGCCACCGCTTTTTCCGCCGCCTTGCGTGTTGCTGTGCTCAACAAGGTCGGTTGACCAGATGATCGTACCGGGTGCCCGGATTGTGCCATGCAGGCGCGCGATGGACGACCCATAGCTGGAAGTCGTGACGCGCAGATCATCCAGCCGTGGGCCTTTGCGGGAAGGCGATCCGAAAATCGCCGCATCGACCTGTTGCCCGACCAGTCCGCCAACAAGACCGCCCAGCGGGCCGCCAAGCGCGGTGCCAACGGCAGTGAAAACCAGTGTTGCCATTGTCAGATGTCTCCGGCGTGAAGTGAGTTTGTGTTGTTAATCCGCCAACGCGCGATGATCGAACCTGGCGGCTTGCCACGAAGACAGACGATCCGTCGCAAGCTGGCATGGGCGTGGATGAAGCGTGTGCCAGAGGCAGAAATCAGCAAGTGGAAGTGGATCGGATCAAGCCGGACAAGAATGATTTCATCGGCGCCGACCGGGCCGCTACATGGTGCGAGACAGGCTTGTTCTGAAACAGCAGAAAGCATGTGATCGACCGCGCTGTTGCGAAGGCCATAGCGGGTTGGCAAGGCGACCTTGCAGCCGCATTGGCTCAGCGCTTCGAGGCAAAGCCCGACACAGTCGAGGCCCGTCGCTGGATCGCGGCCATGAAGCTGGAAACGCACGCCAATAAGGCTTGCTGCGGCTGCCGACAGCGTCAGGCGTGCGGGTTGCACGGCTGTCACGCTGCTGCCGGAACGCCATATCGGGCGAGCAGATCGTTTCCGGGCAGGAATGGCTCACCCTGAAAGTTCGCCGCATTGGCAAAGCGCGCAGTGCAGGTGGCAATGGTGTGGTCGCACCCCTCGCGCAGTTCGGCAAGCGTTCCTGCCTGGATCGTGGCATCCAGCGGAATGTCGACCACAAGACCCGTGGTGTCAGCCGACATGACCAGCATCGAAACACCTGCTTGCGGCCCGTCGATCCAGCGCAAGTACCCGCTTGCAAACGGCGTGTGATCACCAACGCCTGCAAAACTCACGCGGTTTGTTTCGGTATCGACAGTCAGAAGCGCATGTTCGTGAGTATAGCGCGTGGCAGGCAAGGTGCAGCCTGGGCCGCAGAACAAGGCCCGGCATGTCGGACTGGTCCGGGGCACGGTATCGAAATCAAGCCGGGCTTTGGCAGAACGCAGCTCTGCGGAAAATCCGTTTGTCTCTTCTGCGACTGATCCGATTTCGCCGCGATAGAGCGTCGCGTGTTCCAGTGTTTCCCAATCGATCACGCCGATGAGCACAGTCGCACCGTCGAAGCGCCCCGCCGCGAGATCGCTTGCCGCAATCGCATCATGGGAAAGCGCACCTTCAACGTCGGCATTGTCGTCGTCCAGCCCCGCTGTGCGGCGGATGGCAGAAGGGACCATTCCCGGCGCCGCACGGTGCAATACGCCGTCG
>JAGREQ010000068.1 GCA_020446465.1 Novosphingobium sp.
AGGACGTGCGGCAGAGTACGGCGCGAAGTAGATCGCCTTCACCATCCAGCCCAAAGCGACAAACGGGGCGCAGACCTTCACGCCAGACGATCACCTGACGGACCGTGGCATAGCGTTCCGGTTCGTCGGGCCGGTCGCAATCGTCGGCATGGGCATCGGCCTGACCATCGGCAAGGGCGCGCCACAGGCCAATGCAGTCGCTGCCAACGTCGATCACCTGCAACGCAGGCTGCGCGACAAGCCGCAAATGCAGCCAGCCCTCTTCCGACAAATCAGCACAGGCCGACTGAAACGCTGGAGCATTCATCGGTGTTGCGTCCTCAGCGACGAAAGCGCGGTGCATGGCCCATTCCAGCGCCACCAGATCGGTCACTTCGGGATCATGCACGAAGAGTTCAGCTACCGTTCCGGCAAAGCCGACGCCTGCATCATCCAGCGTCCAACTGCCTGGCGGGCACATAATGACATGGTGCGCCACGGCCGCGTCGAACGCCTCTTCCCCCACCCATCGCAGCGTGCGCGGATAGGTTTCGCGCATCGCCTCGACCAGCGCCGTGCGATAGTTGTTACGATAGATTTCAAGCCCGCGCTCCACTGCGCCTTGCCATGCGGGTGGCAGCGCGGCATCCGCATCATGGATGCAGTGCAGGAACTGTTGCTGAAGCAGGGCCAGAGTCATGCGGCAACCATCGCCTTGCCGGTCGCCCCGGCTCGGCTGCGGGCCATATCGAGCTCCGCCTCAAGCTCTTCCAGCGGCGGGATATTACCATCGCGTTCAATCATTGTCGCCACCGGCCCGCAACGCGCAACGGCATAGTCAAAAAGCGCCCACACGTCATCGCACACCGGCTGATCGTGCGTATCAATCAGCAGCGGCCCTTGCGTATGGCCTGCGAGGTGTATTTGGCGAATGCGGTCATGCGGCAGGCGGTCAATATACCGGCGCGCATCCCAGCCGTGGTTATGAGCGCTGACGAACACGTTGTTGACGTCAAGCAACAGGAAGCACCCGGTCCGCTCCGCCATGGCCGCAAGAAATTCCCATTCGGCCATGTCATCATCGGGAAAAGTGCAATAGCTGGACGGGTTTTCAAACAGCATCGCCCGGCCCAGCGCGTCCTGCGCGCGCAAGACGTTTGCACAGACCACATCCAGCGTCTCTTGCGTCAGGGGAAGCGGCAACAAATCGTGGCTGTTGTGAGCATGGGTGCTGGTCCAGCACAGGTGATCGGATACCCACAGCGGATCGATCCTGTCCGCCAGCCGCCGCAAACGGGAAAGATAGGCCATATCAACGCCATGCGCCGACCCCACCGATAGCGAAACACCATGCAGGATGACCGGATAATTGCGGCGCACGCGCGTCAGAATGTCGAGCGGTTTTCCTCCGTCGACCATGAAATTCTCCGAAATCACCTCGACAAAATCGACATGCGCTTCACCGCCAAGGAACTGCGGGTAATGGTCCCGCCGCATCCCCAGTCCGAAACCCTGAAACGGTGCGATGGTTGGCATTGGCAAAAGCCTCCTCTTGACCGGCTACTGGACGAGCGCCCGGAACAAACCCGGAGCACCCGCCAGTGGCCTTGATCCTACTTGATATCGCCGATGGTGCCCCCTTTGGTCAGGCAGGCGCCGGCTTTCATTGCCTTGAAACCATGGCTCTTGCAGGCATTCATGCCCTTGCACTGGTTCTCGGTGGTCGCGCAGTCGGCCATGCCTTTGCACGAATGCACACCATAACAGTGAACAGTGTCATCAGCGCCAAGCGCCCGGCCCACGCTTCCAGCAGGTGCATCGGCGGCATAGGCGGCAGCAGACATGACAAGCGCGGCAGCGGACGTAGCAACAGCCGTTGCCTTGCGAGCGGATATTTTCATGACAGTCCTTTCAGTTAAATATCAGGATGAAGTGGCAATCAGTGCCAGCCATCTTGCTGCGGCTGACACAGTGTAGTTCGCCCCATCGTCCGGTCTGGTTACGCCCCCGCACAAAAAATCCTGCCGATCGCACTGTAACCATCGGGCGCATCTGGCCGAACCAGCGACAGACCGGCCAGTGAAAATTTCACCACCACCCGCGCCGGCAAAGAAGGGGTAAGCCAATGGCCGCAGTCTTGTCGCTCTATCGCCAGTTCGTCGCTTTTGCCGCCGGTCGCATGGGTGAAAGCCTCGCTCTCATCGTATCGCGCCTCGCCCTGGCGCAAGTGTTCTGGGCTTCTGGCCGAACCAAAGTGGAGGACGGAACATGGCTGCAAGTATCAGATACGACGCGCTATCTTTTCGCAGAAGAGTATGCGGGCGTCCCGCTCCCGCCTGATCTTGCCGCGCACATGGCACTTTATGCAGAAACGTTCCTGCCCGTTCTGCTGGTGTTTGGCCTCTTCACGCGGCTTTCTGCGCTTGGCCTGTTGGGCATGACGGGCATGATCCAGATTTTTGTCTATCCAGAGGCATGGACTGTCCACATTCTCTGGGCGGGGTTGGCGCTCGTCCTTGTTTCACGCGGCAGCGGTCTGTTCGGGCTTGATCCGCTGGCCCGGCGGACCTGTCAGACAGTCTGTGATTCCAGTTGCCCTTCCCGGCGCAGATGATCGACAGAACCGTAAAGCGTGGTGCGCTGGCGCGGTGTGCGACCAATCTCAACAATTGCGCGTTCAAATGTCTCGACAGTCATTTCCTGACCATGGCTGGCACCTGCCGAACGGGTGATGGATTCGTTCATCAACGTCCCGCCAAAGTCGTTTGCTCCCGCCCCAAGGCAGTACTGGCCGCCTGCCAGCCCCATCTTGACCCATGACGTCTGGATATTGGGCAGGAGTGCACCAAAGCTCAGCCGGGCCACAGCATGCATCAACACGGATTCGCGGAATGTCGGCCCCCGCCGCGCGCGTCCCTTGCGGTAAATCGGCGCTTCGGAGGCAACGAAGGGCAACGGCACGAACTCTGTCAGGCCGCCCGTTTCGCACTGCAACGCTCGCAATCGCAGCAAGTGGCGCGCCCAGTGATCATAGCGGTCGACATGGCCGAACATTATTGTGCTGGTGGTGGGAATACCGACACGGTGGGCAGTGCGTACCACGTCCAGCCATTCATCCGTAGTCAGCTTGTCCGCGCAGATGACCGCGCGCACTTCGTCGTCCAGTACTTCGGCGGCTGTCCCCGGCAGGCTGGCAAGGCCCGCGGCCTTCAACTCACGCAGATAGTCTTCCACGCTTGCCCCCAGTGAGCGGGCACCGGAAGTTATTTCCAGCGGGGAAAAGGCATGGACATGGATATCCGGTGCTGCCGCCTTTGCCGCGGCAACAATGCCAAGATACGTCTCGCCCGTATAGGACGGGTGAATACCGCCCTGCATACATACCTCTGTCCCGCCGCGCGCCCAGGCTTCTGCGACACGGCTACGAACGACCTCAGCCGAGAGGTTATAGGGTGCCTCGCGCGTTTCTTCAGAAACCCGCCCCTTGGAAAAGGCGCAAAAGCCGCAACCATGCGTGCAAAGGTTGGTATAGTTGATATTGCGCGTGATGACGTAAGTCACATCATCGCCGACCAGTTCCGCCCGCATACGATCAGCAGCAGCGCACACGGCATGGAAATCATCGCCACGCGCTGCAAACAGGCTGGCAATCTCTGCCTCGCGCAGTTCCTCGCCCGTTTCTGCGCGCCTGATGGCTGATTGCACAGGGTCGCTGGCTGCCAATAGAGGTGTGCGCTTTTCCGCCCAGGCCGGGATATGGGTGCTTTGCCCTGTCAGCCAGTCATCCTCGCGCGGGCGGCCTTGCCCGTCGATTGCAGCCAGCACAGCCCCGGCCAGTTTCGGATCGACCCAGTCCCCGGCGCGTCGTGCATAGGCAGGATAGATTGTCAGCCTTTCGGCAAGCGTGCGGCCTGTCTCAGCCAGCCGCCGTGCAAGGCTGGTGATTTCTGGCCACGGCGCTTCGGGGTTTACGTGGTCCAGCGTAACCGGAGAAATGCCGCCCAGATCATTGATGCCAGCTTCCACCATCGCTTCCAGCATGGCAGGCGCGAGATTGGGCGGGGACTGGATATTGGCGTCCGCACCAAACAGGATGCGGGTCACAGCCAGTGTCCAGAGCAGTTCGTCATCATCAGGCTCTGCCGCGTCGGCCATCTTCGTGTCGGCCTTGGCCCGAAACGGCTGGATGATGATCTCCTGCAGATGATCATATTCCCGGTTGAGCGCGCGCAGTTCCAGCAGAGCCTCGACCCGTTCGGCGCGGCTTTCGCCAATGCCGATCAGCAAACCGCTGGTAAAGGGAACCCTGGCCCGCCCTGCTGCGGCAATCGTTTCCAGACGTCGGGCTGGCTCCTTGTCCGGGCAACCGAAATGCGGCCCGCCACGCTCCGCCAGGCGCGGTGCAATGCCTTCCAGCATGATGCCCATCGACGGTGAAACCGGACGTAGCGCGGCGAAATCCGCATCGCTCATCAGGCCGGGGTTAAGATGCGGCAGCAATCCGGTTTGTTGCCTGATTTCTGCAGCGACGTGGCCCAGATATTCCAGCGTCGTCGCAAAACCCATCGCGTCCAGTTCGTCGCGCGCCTGTTGCCAACGCAGTTCCGGCTGATCGCCCAGCGTCAGCAATGCCTCACGACAACCTGCGTCCCTGCCCGCCGCGGCAATCGCCACAGCCTCATCGACAGTCAGGTATGCGCGCTGCCCCTCGCGCGGGCTTTGCGCAAAGGTGCAATAACGACAGGTATCGCGGCACAGTTTGGTGAGAGGAACGAACACCTTGCGCGAATAAGTGATGGTTTCACCATGCCCCGCAACGCGCAAGGCATTGGCCTCAGCGACAAGGTCGGCAACGTCACGCGCGCCGAAATCTGCGGCCAGTTGCTCCGCCTCAACCTTGTATGATCGCATCATAATGCCGACACCATGCCCTGTGATCGCGCCTGCGGCAACAAGTGCAGATCATCGCTTTGGTCGATGTCATTGAACGCCGGGTCACGCACCAGTTTCACCAGCGATGGCGCATTGGCCAGTGCGCTGCAATGCAAGGCAAAGCTGTCAGCCCCGAAATGCAATGACGGCATTTCATCAAGCCCACGCCAGGCAAGAAGGCTGGTGCCAAGCCCGGTCTGATCACTGGCGATCAACGCACCTTCTCCCGGCACACTGGCGATAGCCTGAGCCAGCGCCCCGGCATCAAGGCGCGGCAAGTCAGCCATCAGCACAGCCGCCCCCGAACCGGGTGCCCACATCTCTGCAATTGCTGCAGCAAGGTCCGTATTCAGCGAAATGCCTGCACAGGCAAACACTCGCGCGCCACGCGCCGTGGCAAAATCGGCAACTTGCCGGTCCGGCGTCACCACCACTGCCGGGGTCATCGCTTGCACGGCACTGACAGCATCCAGCACATTACCCAGCATAGTGAGCGCAAGGTCTTGCCGCGCCTCTAACGACAAGGCTGGCGCAAGACGGGACTTCACGCCGTCCAGATCGCCGAAGGGCACGAACGCTGTAAACGGGCTGGATTTCATGGCGCCTTCTTACGCGCAGAAAGGTCGTCAATGAAAGAGAGACATTCGCGCGCCACTGCCTCCTTGTCGGCATCGTCCTGCATGACGATGGGCGCGATATGGCAGGCAAGGCCCATATCCTCGATCATGCCTGCAAGTTCGCGGTCCACAGGATCAATGACAATTCCGTCGATCATGTCCTTGTATTCCCTCGCGACCGTGACGGGCGAAATCTCCCTGCCCAGTTCAGCGAAAATCTTGGCCGTCGGCCCTTTGATGCTTTCCCCGCCGACGATGGGGGAAACGACAATGACAGGCGCAGGGCACGCCCCGATCATTGCGCGCAGGCCATCGACCGCCAGTATTGGCGCAATACTGAGCACCGGGTTTGATGGTGCGATAATAACACCTTCAAGCGCGGTATTTTCAGCAAGGCACGCCGCAAGGTCCGGTTCGGGACCAGGTGCCCCTTGTGGTGCAAAGCGCACATTTGTCAGGACCGGCTTCGCCTGCCGCGCCACGAAGTATTCCTGAAAAGCGAGCTCACCCTCGGCAGTGACAACGCGCGTGGCCAGTTCTCCCCTCGCCGCCCGCCAGATAGCACAGCGCAAACCGAATGCCTCGACAATCGCCTGTGCGATTGTCCCGCGGGGCTGTCCTTCGCGCAAACGCTGCGTGCGCATGGCATGAAGCGCCAGATCCCGGTCCCCCAACCTGAACCAGTCCGGGCCACCAAGACGGCCCAGCTCTTCATGGAAAGCCCAGGTTTCATCCTTGCGCCCCCAGCCCAGCACCGGGTTGGCAAGCCCCGCCAGTGTATAGACCAGCGTGTCGAAATCGGGCCAGACTTCCATGCCCAGATGCGTGAAGTCATCGCCCGTATTGACTGCAAATGCGAGGTCTTCAGGCGGCATTGTGGCCATCAGCCCGCGCGCCAGTTTCGCCCCGCCTATGCCGCCCGTCAGGCAAAGTATGCGGGGCGCCGTCAACGGAAAAGATCCTCACCAATGGGTCGTAACAAGTCAGCCGCTGCCCCATCGCCCGCGGGGAACCGCAACCCCCGCGCGATCACGGCGGGAACACCTTCCGCCCCCTGCCCCATCACAAGGTTGGCCGCTGCGGCCAGCCCGTCAGCAAGCGCTTCCACCGAAGCCTGCAAGGGCCGACCGTTCAGGTCTTCATTGCCGCGCAAATCGACAAGAGCGGGCATACCTGCAACGCCAAGCGCGAAACCGACAGTGCCCATGCGGAACGGGCGCCCCCATGAATCGCAGATGACAACGGCAACTTTCTTGCCAGTGATCGCACCAAGGCGGACAAACAAATCGCGCGCTGCGCCATCCGGGTCGCGCGGCAAGGCCAGCATTGCCCCTTCGCGCACACCACCGGGCAGATTGGACTGGTCCAGCCCGGCATTGGCCATGACGCAGCCAGAAACATGCTCTGTTATCAGCACATTAGGGCCATGGGCGATCACACCGCGCGATTCCTGAAGGATAGCCTCCACCACATCAGCCGGTTTGCCGGTTTTCACGGCAAGGTCGCGCGCTTCATCACGCGGTGTCAGGTCGGCCGGGTTGACGAGCAGGCCAGCCGCACGCGAGACGATTTTCTGTGCAACCAGCAGCACATCGCCATCGTCCAGCGGAACGGCGTTGTGAGCGGCCGCGTCGACGATTATCCTCGCAATGTCATCACCCGCAGCGATGGACGGGATACCCCGCAGGCCAATCAACTGCAAAGCACTGGTGCCATCCTTCACGCAGCACTGCCACCTTCCGGCAGACCGGTTATTCTGATCCCGGCATGGTTTGCACCATATTTGCGGTTGATCGTAATCAGGATCGACGTCAGCGCTTCGGCGCAAACCGCATTGGCAAGCGGTCCGGCAGCGATGCCGCGCAGACCCGCTGCTTCAGCCAGAGCGATGCACGTTTCCGCAGCTTCCTTGTAATCAGAACAGACCAGCACATCGCACGCGATTTCATCGGATTCACCTTGCAACAGGCCGGCCCCGATATTCTGAAAAGCAGATACGACCTGCACATTCTCACCCAGCCGATCCTGCACTTGCATCACTGCAGGTCCGGCCTGCTGAAGTTGGACGCGCCCGACCTTGGGCGGAACCAGGGGCACTGTGCAGTCAATGAGTATCTTGCCCGCAAGGTGCTGGGCAATGCTTTCAAGCGTCGCGTCGCGCTGGGCAAACGGCACTGACAGCACCACCAGATCAGCCGCAGCAGCGGCAGCAGCATTTGCATCACCAGAGACGGCAGCATTCGCCTTCTCGCCAATTTCCGCCGCCTTTTCAGCAGCCCTGGCGGCATCACGTGAACCGATAACAACCTTGAGGCCAGCCCGCGCCCAGCGAAAGGCAAGACCAGAGCCAAGAGCACCCGTTCCCCCGACCACGGCGATCGTGCCAATGTCTCTTGCCAGATCCTGCTGCGTCATAACTGCCTCTTCTCCCTTACCGTGCGTTATCGCCCGCGGCGGGCGACTATATCGCATCGCATGCTTTACACTATTTGAAAACCACTCGATTCACACCAAATGGTCAATTTGAAGTGGTGCTTTCGGAATAATGAGTCAAGCACCGCCTGCCAGTTTGCATGATCATGAAGGCAAAGCGCCCGTCACCAATCAAATGGCTGTGCTGAACTTCCGGGTCGATACGACGCGATAGGGATCAAAAACAGCAGCAATGCTACGCATATAGGCCACCGCCTCTGTCCGTATCACCAGCGCATCACCGTCGAAATATGCGAGATCACGGGCAAGAAAAGGGCGCAAACGGTCTTCCATCGCCTTGTCCACTAGCCCTGCCACATTGGCACGGCCATGACAGAGGAGGGATTCAATGACTGCCCCGCGCGCAATATCAGTGGCAGAACGGCGCACACCCAGTGCAGCAGGCAACCGCCCTTGCGACAATATCATGCGATACCGCCCGGCGTTCTTCTCATTCTGGGCATGAAGGGCGGGAAAGCTGCTGATGGCCGACGCCCCCAACCCGATCAGCACATTGGCCTGATCGTCAGTGAAACCCTGAAAGTTCCGGCGCAAGTTCCCGTTCAGCGCAGCCTGCGCCAATGGATCACCGGGCAATGCGAAATGATCGAAGCCCACCGGCACATAGCCTGCATCGCACAACTGACGATAACCGTCGCTCGCCATTGCAAAGCGCGCTTCCTGCCCCGGCAGTGCGCTTGCGTCAATCCGGCGCTGGCGCGGCAGCATGTGCGGCACATGGGCATAGCCGAACAGCGCGATTCGGTCCGCCCCATAGCGCGCAGCAAGCGCAAGCGTTTCAGCAAGGTCCGCATCGCCTTGGCCTGGAAGCCCATACATCAGATCGAAGTTGAGCGATTGCACACCAGCATCGCGCAGCAGTTCCACACCGCGCGCTATCAACTCCTCGGGCTGCACCCGGCCAATGGCCGCCTGCAAACGGGGCGCAAAAGTCTGCACCCCCATCGAGGCATTTGTCACCCGGACCCTTCGCAGAACCGATCGCCAATCGTCAGACAAGGTCCGCGGGTCGAGTTCTATCGAAACCACAGGATCGGCAACGACCGGAAAT
>JAGREQ010000006.1 GCA_020446465.1 Novosphingobium sp.
TCCAGCGCACTTTGCGAGAACGGTTGCGGGGCCAGAATGCTGTCCGCCCCTTCAGCCTCATCCGATGGCGTGGTGAGGCTTCCCGGCAAGGCAAAAGCGGCAAATACCGCAAACGGCGCGATAACAAGCGCAAAAGGCGGCCAGCCGGACCTGCCCTTGCGTTGCTGGCGCCCGCATATCATCAGCGCGATCATCAATCCGGCCGCGACAATCAACGCCACAAGCGCAAAGCCTTTACCGCCGAGCCGGCTCGCAAGCCAGATCAGCGCCAGCGCCGTCAGCCCCATCGGGATTGCCATCAGGTGCCGGAATCGTTCCATCCACGCGCCGGGCTTCGGCAACAGCGCGCGCAAGGGCGGAACAAAGCCCAGCAGCAGAAACGGCAAGGCAAGGCCAAGGCCCAGTGCAGCGAAGAGCGCCAGTGCCTCGCTCACCGGCAACAATAACGCCGCACCCATTGCAGCGGCCATGAACGGCCCGGTGCATGGCGTAGCAGCCACAGCAGCCAGCAGCCCTGTGGCGAACGCTCCGCTGGCATGGCCGGGCCGCGTGATGGAAATGGACGGCAGTTCGAACAATCCGGCAAGGTTGGCCGTAATCGCCACGGCCAGTAGCAGCAGAGCGACAACAACGCCCGGTTCCTGCAACTGGAAAGCCCAGCCGATTTGCTCTCCACCTGCACGCAAAACCAGCAGAACTGCACCCAGTCCCAGCACCGCCAGCACGACGCCTGCCGTATAGGCAAGGCCTTCTGCCCGTGCCTGCGCCTCGCTTTCCCCGGCGCGCGCCAGACTGAGCGCTTTGAGGCTGAGGATCGGGAACACGCACGGCATCACGTTCAGCAGCAATCCACCCGCGATCGCCCCGGCGATCAGTAACCACAAGGGACCAAGCGACATCGCAGAAGGTGGGCCAGCGCCCCGACCAATCGGCACGCCCCCTGCCGGAACCGCACCCACTCTCGCGGTAAAGCGCACCCCGTCCCTGCCTTGCAAGCGCAGGATTCCCTCCAGCGAATCTGCCGAGGCACCATCAGCAGCGGCAATCGTCGCGATCAGCCTGTCGCCCTTGCGCGTGAAAATCTGCGGCGCGGCATAGTCAATCACGCCATCCTGCACGAGGAAAAGATGCGGATCAGGCACGGCCAGCGTTTCAGGCAAGGGGATTGCCACGCGCAGCTTTCCATCCGCCAGCGCGAACGTGGCAGGGCTATCGATCATGGCAGGGATGGCCGCGCGCCATGCATCGAAACGCTCTGACGGGGTAGACTGGCCCATGGTCACACGGGCGGACAGTTCAGCCCCTTCGGGCACGCAAATCTTGTCCGTGCAGGCCAGCCAGCGGGCCTTGACCGTCACCGGACCGAGGTCATCCAGCGCCGCTGTGGCGGGGACAGTTACCGGGATCAGGACGGCATAATCGTCCTCATAGACATGGTTCATCAGCCCGCCGATGACCAATGTCTGCGGCACGGGATAGCGCGGCTGCCCCGCTTTCCAACCATCGGGCAACGTCCAGTCCAGCGTCATGCCGTATCCCGCATCACCGGGATTGAGCCAGTATCCATGCCAACCGGGGCCGGGCCGGAAATGCAGCGCCACCTCCACTGTGCTACCCGGTCGGGCCGGGCCTTCCACCACCAGTTCTGCAGCGATGTTGTTGGCGGCATGAGCCGGCAACGCACAAAGCATCGCCAGAAGGACAGCCAGACAGGAGAACAGCCTTGCGCGGATCATGCGCGAGGCTCTAGGGCATGGCGCACAAGTCCGCAACGGAGCGAACCATGGCCGAACGGCACGATCTGCTGATTTTAGGAGGAGGCCTCGTCGGCATGACGCTGGCGCTTGCCGCCGCGCGCGCAGGGCTATCCAGCCATGTGGTCGACAAGGCGAACCCCGCGGACCTGACGGCAGAGGGCCACGATGGACGCGCCTCTGCCATTTCCACGGCGAGCTGGAACCTGTTTGCCAATATCGGCCTTGCCGACGCTTTGGCGCCTCTGGGATGCCCCATTGCGTCCATTGCCGTGACGGATGGCATGAAGCCGGGACAGATCGACTTTACCCCCACCCCCGAAGAAGGCGCGCTCGGCTATATGTTCGCCAACCGCGCCTTGCGTCAGGCCCTGTTCGACGCTGCCGAGAGGGAACCGCTTATTGCATGGCATTCCAGCGCCAACGTGGTGGAGCGGACACGTGGCGAACACGGGGTGACAGCGCGTCTGGAAAGCGGCGATGTTCTGGAAGCGAGCCTCATGATCGCTGCCGAAGGCCGCCGTTCCCCCACGCGTGACGAGGCAGGGCTGAACCTTGCCCGGTGGGATTATCGCCACCGGGCGATCATCACTGGCCTTACCCACGAAAAACCGCACAACAATGTCGCCTGGGAAATTTTCTATCCGGCCGGTCCCTTTGCCCTTCTGCCCTTGCTGGGCGGGTCGGATGGCAGCCACCGCAGCGCGCTTGTCTGGACGGTCGCCGAAAAGGATGCAGAAGGTGTTCTGGCGCTGTCCGACCGGGCCTTTCTGGCCGAAGTCGAAAAACGGATGCAGGGCGTTTTCGGCACGGTTTCACTGGCAGGCAGGCGCGAATCCTATCCCCTCAGTTTTCAGCACACAGCAAAAATCGTGGATCAGCGACTGGCGCTGGTGGGCGATGCCGCCCACGGAATGCATCCGATTGCAGGCCAGGGCCTGAACCTTGGCCTGCGCGACGTTGGCGCATTGGTCGAAGTCCTGACCGACGGCCTGCGCCTTGGCCTTGATATTGGCGATATGCAGCTGCTCAAACGCTATGAAAAATGGCGTGGGCTGGATTCGCTTTCTGTCATGTTTGCTACCGATGCCTTGACGCGCCTGTTCGGCATTCCGGGGCGTGTGCCATCTGCAATCCGTCGACTGGGCATGGGGGCCGTGCAGCGGATTTCGCCGCTGAAGAAATTCTTCATGGATGAAGCGCGCGGCGTCAGCGGCAAGGTTCCGGCATTATTGAAGAGCGCCTGAAGGCAGGTGAGCGCGAGGCGTTATTGCGCCTTTGCAGCCTGCGCTTCGGCTTCCGCCTTGGCCGCACTGGCCGGGCTTAACTGTTCAACCGTATGCCCCTCCCCGTCGCGCAGCCGGCGCGGTTCCAGAACGGCTGTCGTCTCGATCAGGTCAAGCGCATCCTGCATCCGTGCATAACGCTGGGCATCGGCAATCCAGATCCGGGCCTGTTCCTCACTTGCCCCCGGCATATTGCGCACTTCACTGACAGCGGCCTCCACCCGGCCCGATTCGAGGAACATCTGCGCGCGCTGTAACCTCCTGCGCGGCAGGGGCGACGGCGACGCTTCGCGCCGGATAATGAACAGACCGTCCATTTCACGCGTAAAACGCTGCCACAGGCCTTCGTCCTGTGGAGCCTTGGTCAAATCCAGTGACAGGCCTTCCAGCCGCGCGACAAGCTGATCGAGCGTGACAGGGCTGCGCGCACCTTCGATGATCGTGCGGATAGCATTGGGTCGCGCATCGCCAAACCGCAGCCGGAGCTGGTCGGCCAGATAGCCCAGCGGAGCGCCACGTTCGATGGCCCGGCGCGTGGCAAAAGCGATCAAAAGACCTTCAGCCCGCGCCGCATTGCCCGAAGCCGCCTGCGCCTGAAGATCGAGCCGGGCAAGGCGCTGTTCCATTGCAGCGATGCGCTGATCAAAACCGCCCTGCTTTTCGGCTGTTTTTTCTACTACTTCGGCCACTTCCGCCACTTTCGTCGCAGCGTTTGCTGCGGCTGCGGGGGACGGCTTTTCGTCAGGTTCGAGTGTTTTTTCAACCGCATCCGGTGCTTCGGTCGTATCCGCAAGCGTAACAGGCACCTCTTCGACTTTCAGGATTTCCCATCCGTTCGTCACTGCCCAGACAGTTGCAGCAGCCCCCACAAGAAAGGCAGTCAGCCCGACGGCGATGAGCGTCCACAGCCCGACACCCGACCGGCCCCTGCCTTCATCATGCACTTGTTCGAAGTTGTCGCTCACATCTTTTCCGGATCAATCGTCGCTTGGCGCGATCCATGGCACATGTCGCTGGCAAGCGCCAGTAGATCACTTTCACGGGGGGATTGGGCGGCCCTCACTTCCTGCCATCCATCGCCAGCCGCCGCAAGGATACGCGGGCCAAGCGCCGCGACGGACAGATTGCCCCGATCGATGCCAAGCTTTGTGCATTCATCTGAAAAATGACGCGCTGCCGCCGCAGAATGCAACATCACCACGCCCCCTGCGCGCAAACTATCGGCAAGAGATGCGGGCATTGGCAGGGCGACACTTTCGTATGCTGTGCGCGTCACAATCCTGATAGTGTCAGGCACTTCCAGCGCGATGCGCTCTGCCCCGGCAAGGCGTAAAAGTGTGAGATTCCTGCCTGCCAGCCTATCGAGCACCGATTGCAGGCCGCCCTCGCCCACCATCGCGACATCAAACCCCGCCCCGCGCGCAGCCTCGGCAGTTGCCTCACCCACGACAAAAGCGGACTTTCCCTTGTAATGAGCGAGCGCCGATCCACCGTGACGCACGGCATTGGCACTGCCGAGCAATAGCCCATCCACCCCTGCCGGGTCCGGCGCGTCCCACGCAACCGGGCGCAGTTCAAATAGCGGAGTTCCGCCAATGTCCAGACCGGCGGCTCGCCCCTTGGCAAGCGTCGCTGAAAATCCCGGCTCCGGACGGATTGTGAAAACCGGCCTTTGATATGCCGACCCGCTTGTCATGTGGCGCTTTCTGGCCCGTGAAAATGCGCCGTAATGGCTGGGCCAGCCTCGGCCAGCAGATCGCGGGCCAGCGTGCGCGGCGCATCCGTATCGCCAGCGGCAAAAACGGCAGTGCTTTCGACCCGCTCTGTTCCGTCCGGGCTGAACAGCGCGGCACGCAGTGTCAGCCTGTCTCCTGCAAGGTGGCTCACCATGGCAATCGGGCTATGGCAAGTGCCGCCCAGCGCCGCCAGCAAGGCCCGTTCCGCCATGACCTGCACATGCGATGCCGCGTCATCAACCGCTGCCAACAAGGCGCGGGTGCGTTCATCGCTGGCGTTGCATTCAACCCCGATCGCGCCTTGTGCAGGGGCGGGAAGCCACTGGTCATAATCGAGCGGCGTGCCAACGGCGCTTTCCCCCAGTCGGCCAAGGCCCGCCGCCGCAAGCAGTGTCGCATCGGCCTCCCTCGCTTCCAGTTTGGCGAGCCGCGTGGCGACGTTCCCGCGGAACGGAACAATCGTGCAGTCCGGCCTCGCGTGCAGCACTTGTGCCGCCCGGCGCGGCGCGCTCGTCCCCACACGCGCGCCATGTGGCAAATCGCCAATGCTTGCCGCGCCCACCAGCACATCGCGCACATCGGCACGCGGCAGGATGGCAGCAATCGCCAGCGAAGGCGGCCTGGTCGTTTCCACATCCTTCATGGAGTGAACAGCGGCATCGATTCGCCCTTCGGCCAGCCAGGCATCCAGTTCCTTGGTCCACAGCGCCTTGCCGCCGATTTCAGCCAGCGGACGATCCTGCACCTTGTCACCACTGGCCACCACAGGCACCAGTTCCACGGCGCTTTCGTGCCAGTTATGGGCCGCGCAAAGCCGCGCGCGCGCTTCGACCGCCTGGGCCATTGCCAGAGGGGAGGATCGGGTTCCGAGACGAAGTTCGACAGTTTCAGGCATTTCGGCTGCTTGCCCTAATCCCCAATGTGGTTCAGGGGAAGCCGCCATGGCTGTCATTCTGGGAATTGAATCGAGCTGCGACGAAACCGCAGCCGCGCTGGTGGACAGCAATCGCCGCGTGCTGGCCCAGCATATCGCTTCGCAGGATGACGCGCACCGCCCCTATGGCGGGGTCGTGCCGGAAATCGCTGCACGCGCCCATGCCGAACGACTGGCCCCGATGATTGCGGCAACCCTCGCCGATGCCGGGCTTTCCCTTGATGATGTGGACGCCATTGCAGCCACGGCAGGCCCCGGCCTGATCGGCGGAGTCATGGTGGGCCTCGTCAGTGCAAAGGCTTTGGCCATGGCCAGTGGCAAGCCGCTGATCGCCGTCAACCACCTTGAAGGGCACGCGCTTTCGCCCCGCCTTGCCGATGCATCGCTGGCGTTCCCTTATGCGCTGTTGCTGGTGTCAGGCGGGCATTGCCAGATCCTGCGAGTGGATGGCGTGGGGCAATACCGGCGGCTGGCAACAACGATAGACGATGCACTGGGTGAAGCCTTTGACAAAACTGCCAAGATTCTCGGCCTTGGCTACCCCGGTGGCCCGGCGGTCGAGCGACTGGCCGAACAGGGCGATCCTGCAGGGGTGCCGCTGCCGCGCCCGCTCGCAGGCAGTGCAGAGCCACACTTTTCCTTTGCCGGCCTGAAAAGCGCAGTGCTGCGCGCCAAGGAAGGCGGCCGCTATTCCGATGCCGATATCGCTGCGAGTTTCCAGCAGGCTGCGACTGACTGCATTGCAGACAGGCTTGCTGTATCGCTCAAAGCCGCAGGCGATGTCAGCGCACTGGTGGTCGCGGGCGGGGTAGCCGCCAACCGCAAGGTTCGCGCGCTTCTGGAAGGAATCGCAGCAGAGCGAAACTTGCGCTTTGTCGCTCCGCCGCTTGCGCTCTGCACCGATAATGCCGCCATGATCGCATGGGCCGGAATTGAACGCCTTAACGCAGAAGGCGCTGATTTTTCAGGCGATCCGCTAGACTTTGCCGCGCGACCACGCTGGCCGCTCGATCCGGGGGCTACCCCTGCGCGCGGCGCGGGAGTAAAGGCATGATCATGAACGGGGACGACAAGATTGGCGTGATCGGGGCTGGCGCATGGGGAACTGCGCTCGCACAAATGCTGGCGTCCGATGGGCGCGACGTCCTGATCTGGGCGCTGGAGCCTGCTGTGGTGGATTGTATCAACGCCCGCCACCGCAACGAAACCTACCTGCCGTCGGCCGAATTATCGCCTTTGGTGCGGGCAACCGGCAACCTTGATGACATCGCCCACTGCAGCGTGGCGCTGGTCGTCACGCCCGCCCAGCACACTGCCACCACTCTTCGCAAGCTGCCTGCCATCCCGCGCGATCTCGTGCTATGTTCCAAGGGTATCGAAGCGGGCACGGGCAAGCTGATGAGCGAGGTCGCGACAGATGCTGCGCCTGAAAGCGACATCGCCGTTCTTTCCGGGCCAACATTCGCGCACGAGGTTGCAGCGGGCCTGCCCACTGCTGTCACGCTGGCTTGTGGTGGCGGGCAAGCACAGTGGGAGCGCATTTCGCCGCTGATCGCCCGCCCCAGTTTCCGGCCTTATTATTCCGATGATGTCATCGGCGCGGAAATTGGCGGCGCGGTAAAGAACGTGCTGGCCATCGCCTGCGGCGTTGCCGAAGGGTTGCAACTGGGACAGAACGCCCGTGCGGCCCTTATCGCGCGCGGCTTTGCCGAAATGATGCGTTTTGGAGAAGCGCTGGGTGCTGAGCGTGAAACGCTCGCCGGGCTATGCGGGCTTGGCGATCTGGTGCTCACCTGTTCATCCACGTCCAGCCGCAATTTTTCACTGGGCAAGGCACTGGGCGAAGGCGGCAATCCAAAAGATTTGATGGCAAACCGTGCGACCGTAGCAGAGGGCGCGCACACGGCCCCCGTACTGGACGATCTTGCGACGAAACATAACGTCGCCATGCCGATTGTCAGCGCCGTGCGAAAACTACTCGACGGGGCGCCAGCGCAGGAAATCGTGGCGGATGTGCTATCGCGCCCGCTTCAGGCAGAACAGGCCCCGCCCGCATGACCACGGCTGCGCCTGGCGACAAGGGGCAAGAAGATATTGCCGCGCTCGCCAAAGGCGGGCGGACCAATTTCATGGGCTTTCTGCTGCGGTTGGCCGCGCGCCTGCCGTTCCTGTTCATTGCCGGGCGCATGTTCGGCGCTGATGCGCTGGGCAGGTTTGCATCCGCCCTTGTGGTTATCGAGCTCGCCGGCCAGCTCTGTTCGCTTGGGTTGAAGCGAGGCCTTGCCCAGTGGCTTTCACACGAAGAACTTCGCAAGCCCGCCAATGTCGTGGCCGATGGACTGACCCTGTCCTTTGTCTTTTCGATGCTGGTGGCAAGCGCGCTTTACCTTTTCCCCGCGCCAATGTTTCCGAGCGGGGTCTATAGCGACATTGACCGGCTGCTGGCCTTCGGCATCGTGCCGCTGGCGCTGACAGAGGTCGCTCTGGCCGCGCAGGCCTATCGCTTCGACATTGCAACGACAGTGCGCGCCCGCGCGATTGTCGAACCGTGGACTATCTCGATCATGGCCGGGGTGATGTTCTTCATCGTGCCGGAAAGCGGGCTTTCGATTGCCTTCCTCGCCTCGGTTTTTGCCGCGGCATTCACAGCATTTGTCCCGCTCGTGCGGACTTATGGCCTGCCCGAACAGTGGCGCCCTCACCCGGTCGAGATGATGCGACTGACCCGCCAGAGCCTGCCGCTCGCCACCGCCGATGCGATTGAATGGGGTACGCGGCGCGTCGATATTGCCATACTCGGCCTCTTCGCATCGCCGGCCACGGTCGGCATATATTACGTCGCGCAACAGGTCGCCAGCTTGCCGCAAAAGCTGAAAACCAGTTTTGAACCGATCCTTGGCCCTGTCATCACCCGCAACCTGAAAGAAAAGAACTACGCCGCAATTGCCCGGCAAGTCAGCCAGGTGGGGTTCTGGATCATGGCGGCACAAGCCGGGATTGCGCTGTCTTTGGGCATTCCCGGCGAAGGCGTGATGGGCCTTGTCGGACCGAACTTTGTCGGCGGCACGGGCGCGCTCACACTGCTGCTGGCAGCCGAAGTGGTGGCATCCACGGCAGTCGTATCGGAAGCCGCGCTGGTTTATATGGCGCGCATCCGCAATTTGTGGATTTCGGTTGCAACTATCGCCTTGCAAGCCTTGCTCACTGTCGGGTTCATCGTGGCGCTGCGAAACCTTGGCTTTGCGGAAAGTTTCTGGGGCGCGGGCGCGGCAGGTGCATTAATGGTGGCGCTGGGCATCGCCTCACTGGTGAAGGCGTGGTTCCTTTCCCGCATCCTTGGCCAGCCAGTCAACAACTGGCGCTGGGCGCTGATCTGGGCGACAGCCCCGGCAGTCGTCGTCGGATATTGCTTCACTTTGCTGCCCGAATGGATGGAACTGCTGTTCGGCATCCCGGCCATTCTTTTCACCTATGGCTGGGTGATCTGGCACCGCGGGTTCGGGCCGGAAGACAGGGTGCTTTTCCGCCGCAAAATTGCCCCGGCGACACCTTGATTCGGCGTTGCGCGCACCACCACCATTACATTTGAAACCAACGACTTGACGCGCACAGAGGGCGTTCAGTCGGCGTTCACCCGCTGAAGGCGAGCCTTTGGGCCAGCTATTTACAGCCACGCGAGAGGCCCTTTCATGCGCGCTTTGAAGCCCACATTCATCCTTACCTCACTTGCCCTTGTTGCTGGCTGTGCGACAGCGCCGGAATCTGATGAAATCGTCACTACTGGCAAGCGCGTGGACGAAACGGCGCCCGGCAAAACCTCTGGCCCGCAGCCAGCACCTCCTCCACCGCAAGTTGCCATGCCAGCACCGGCCTACGAATCCGCCCAGATTGTGCGGCAGTCTGCCGGAAAAGTCGCAAGTGGATACTATGTCCCCCCGGTTCACTATGCGATCGATCCGGGCCGTGAAAAGTATGACGGTGAAGATGTTTCCGCGATCAAGCGCGTGGCGGATGAACCTGTCTCCACCTTTTCCGTCGATGTCGATACCGGCGCTTACGCCAATGCCCGCCGTTTCCTGAGCCAGGGACAGATGCCACCCAAGGCAGCCATTCGCACAGAAGAGTTCATCAACTACTTCCGCTACGATTACCCCGCGCCGGAAAGCCGCAGCACGCCCTTTACAGTTTCAACCGATATGGCAGTCAGCCCCTGGAACCCGAACACCCGCCTGCTGCGGATCGGGCTGCGTGGATATGATCTCCCCCGCAAGGATCGCCCGGCCGCCAATCTTGTGTTTCTGATGGACGTGTCCGGCTCCATGAACAGCGCGGACAAGTTGCCGCTCGTGAAATCGGCGCTCTCCACGCTGGCGGGCGAGTTGTCATCAAAGGACCGCGTTTCAATCGTTGTCTATGCAGGTGCAGCGGGCCTCGTGCTTGAACCCACGAACGACAAGCGCAAGATCCGCGATGCACTCGACAGGTTGAGCGCGGGCGGTTCCACCGCTGGCGGTGCCGGGCTTCAACTGGCGTATCAGATTGCGCGCGACAACATGATTGAAGGCGGCGTCAATCGCGTCATTCTGGCGACGGACGGCGATTTCAATGTCGGCGTCAGCGACCGTGATGCGCTGGTGGAAATGGTTGAGCATGAACGCGACAGCGGCATTACGCTGACCACGCTCGGCTTTGGTACGGGCAATTACAACGAAGCGATGATGGAACAGATCGCGGACCACGGAAACGGCAATTACGCCTATATCGACAGTGCGCTGGAAGCTGAAAAGGTGCTGTCAGACGAAATGCAGTCCACGCTCTTTACCATTGCCAAGGACGTGAAAATCCAGATCGAGTTCAACCCGGCCCACGTCAGCCAGTATCGCCTGCTGGGATATGAAAACCGCATCCTGCGCGAAGAGGACTTCGACAATGACAAGGTAGATGCAGGCGACATCGGCGCAGGTCACCAGGTCACGGCGATTTACGAAGTCGTGCCTGCTGGCGTCAAAGGCTGGGTTGGTCCGCGCCGTTACGACGAAGCGAAAAAACCCGCCGCTGGCAGCAAGGCCAGCGAACTGGCTTATGTAAAACTGCGTTACAAGCTGCCCGATGGTGACACCTCGCGCCTGATAGAACGCACCGTGCCCGCATCAGCCATAGCGAGCGCTGCACTGCCGCGCGGCGACATGGCCTTTGCCACAGCCGTTGCGGCCTTTGGGCAAAAACTGCGCGGCGACGCCTTGCTGGGCGATTTTTCCTATGCAGCAGTCGAACGGTTGGCCGGTGAACCAGGCGGATTCTGGCGACAGGAGTTCAAACGCCTCGTTTCGGTGGCCGATGGTATTCGCGCTGAATGATGACAACGCCGACAAAACTTTCGGAGCAGGTTTTGGCCTTCTGGCCATAATGGCCCCTTTCCCCGACGCGCCCGCCTGACTACAAGCAGGGGATGCAGCCCAGTCGTCCGATCATGATTGCCGCAGGCGCCGTCCTGACTGCCGCACTGGCGGTAATCGGCGCGCGCAGCAGTGCTGATACGATTTCCAGTTCGCTGTCCCATGCCGCGAAGGCCGCCATCGCACAGGCCGGCGGGCGCGGTGTCACAGCCGATTTCAAGACGTCAGGCGGTTCCCCGACCCGCCACCCGCTGCTGCACGGTGGTGAAAAGCTGGACGAAGGGACGCGGCTTCGCGTCGCGCGCGCAGTCGCCAACGTGCCGGGCGTCGGGGCTATCCGCTGGTCCGACGGGCCAAGCCTTGCCAGCGGCACACAAGGCCAGCCCGCTGCCCCCTTGCATTGTCAGGAAGATGTGGAGGCGTTGCTACGCGCCCGCACTATCCGCTTTGAAGAATCGAGCGCGGCAATGGCCTCCGCCAGCCAGCAACTCGTGGATGAAGTGGCAACGGCGCTACGCCCGTGTCTTGGCGCAATCATCGCGATCAATGGCCATACGGATTCGTCTGGCAATGAACCTGGCAACCTGTTCCTTTCGCAGGAGCGCGCCGACGCGGTAAAACAGGCGCTGATCGCGCGGGGCATTCCCGCCGATGGTTTACGCGCCCGCGGGCTTGGCTCTGCACAACCTGTCGCCGGGCTGGACCCTGCCGACCCCGCCAACCGTCGCATTGATTTTTCCGTTATTGCCACCATGCCGATCAAACCCACGCCAGTAGACAAGCCTGGACCGCGTTAGTGGCCGAGGCACAATCAATCGAAGGACTATGCCATGCCGATATGGCTTGAACTGATGATGCTGATGCTGCTTGCCTATGGCATTGGCCTTGCCCTTGGCTGGCTTGTCTGGGGCCGCGTGGTCCCGTCGATGTTTGAGGAATAATGAAAAATGAATGACATTCTGGCGCAATACTGGCCTCTGATACTGGTCGCCCTGTTGATCGGCATCGCTGTGGCGTGGTTCATAACTGCCGCAAGCCGCAAAACGAAAGTAGAGCGCAGTGAAAGCGGGGATGTGCTCGATGCCGGGGCAGCGCCCGCCAAACGCAATCAGGCGCTGATCGACACGCCGCCTGCTGCTGCTCCCTCAACACCGGCAACACCGGAACCGTCTGCCGCACCTGAACCCGCGCCATCTCCTGTACCGGAGGCCGCGCGCGATGCGAGCGATATCAACCCAGCTACTGAGAACACTGCTGCGGACGACCTGACCCGGATCAAGGGCGTGGGGCCGAAACTGTCCACTTTGCTCCAGTCAATGGGGATTACCAGCTATGCGCAAATCGCAGCATGGACTGACGCCGACGTGGAGCGGATCGACGCGCAGCTAGGCAAGTTTCAGGGCCGTATCCAGCGTGACAACTGGACGCAGCAAGCCCGTTTTCTGGCGTCAGGCGATACCACAGGATACGAGGACCGTTTCGGGAAGCTCTGACATGAAAATCACGCTTTCAGCATCAGCCTGATTGCACTGGCGACAAGCCCCAGCACCAGCACTGAACCAGCCCAGTAGGCCACCATCCAACCGAGACGCTGCCACAACGGGCCTTCCTGCCCATCGGGTAACGATACGAAGCCTCGTCCTTTCCTGTCACCAGACTTTCCGATCATGGCTCAGTGATACCCTTCTGCGCCAACCTTGCCGCGAAATACCCAATAAGCCCACGCTGTATAGGCCAGAATCAGCGGAACGATCAGCACCACACCCACCAGCATGAAGCTCTGACTGCGGGCTGGTGCGGCGGCATCGTAAATCGTCACACCAGGCGGCACGGCATTCGGCCAGATGGATATGCCAAGGCCGACCATGCCCAGCAGAAACACGCCCAACGCAGCGAGAAAGGCACGGCCCGGTTTATCCTTCACAATCATGTAGAACATCGTTGCGAACAAAATGGCGCTCAACAGCGGCACCTGACTGGTCATCAGGATTTGCGGCATGTCGAACCAGCGCCGCCAATAATCAGCGGCAAGGAATGGCGTGGCAAGGCTGACCGCTATCAGAAGCAAAAGCGTCGCCATCCCGGCCCACCGGGCATGACGAAGAGCGCGCCGCTGCGGCGCACCATCCAGCTTCATCGCCAGCCACAGTGCGCCCAGCAGCGTATAACCAGCTACTGTGCCCAGCCCTGTCAGCAGGGTATAAGGCGTCAGCCAGTCAAACCAGCTACCTGCATAGGCGCGATCCGCAACCTTGATCCCTTGCAGAATGGCCCCCAGAATCATGCCTTGCGCCAAGGCGGCTACCAGCGATCCTGCACAGAATGCACTGTCCCAGAAAGCCCGATGGCCACTATCGCGCCAGCGGAACTCAAAAGCCACGCCCCGGAATACAAGGCCCAGCAACATGGCAATGACGAGCGGATAAGTCGCTGGCATCACAATCGCGTACGCCAATGGGAAAGCTGCAAACAGGCCGCCTCCGCCCAGAACCAGCCAGGTTTCGTTACCGTCCCACACCGGCGCAATGGCATTCATCGCCCGGTCGCGCCCCTCACCCGGCGGATAGCCAGGAAAGAGGATGCCGATACCAAGATCAAAGCCGTCCATCACTACATACATAAATACGGCAAAGGCGATAATGAGCGCCCAGATAACGGTAAGATCCATGCCGGTCATTGCTCAGTCTCCCGCTCATCACCGTGCGGCGATCTTCCTGCGCGCGTTTCTGCCATGCCCAATGCAGGCGTGATTCCCGCGCTGCGAATGGGCGCGATTTCTTCACACGCCTCTGCGCTGGGACCATCACCGCCAGAGCCGGGAGAATGGCCCATCAGTTTCAGCAAATACCACACACCCACGCCGAAGACCGCAAAGTAAACCAGCACGAAAGCTGTCAACGATGCCGCCACTGCTGGCGCATCCAGAGGGCTGGCACTGTCAGCCGTGCGCAACAAGCCATGGACGGTCCAGGGTTGGCGACCCACTTCGGTCGTGACCCAGCCTGCGATTACAGCCACAAACCCGGCAGGCCCCAGCAGAACGGCCATGCGATGCAGGGCGCGCCAGTCATAAAGCCTGCCCCGCCAGCGCGCGACAAGGCTCCACAATCCCAGCCCCATCATTGCAAAACCAATCGCCACCATGATGCGAAAGGCCCAGAACACGATGAACACCGGCGGCTGATCTTCGCGCGGCACCGATTTCAAACCATCGAGCGGCGCATTCATATCATGTTTCAAAATCAGACTGGAAAGTTTAGGAATACCCACAGCATAGTCCAGCCGTTGCGCATCATCATCAGGAATGCCGAACAGGTAAAGCGGCGCGCCGTCGGGGTGGCTGTCATAATGCCCTTCCATCGCCATAACTTTTACCGGCTGATGTTCCAGCGTATTCAGCCCATGTGCGTCACCCGCGAATATCTGGATCGGCGCGACGAGGGCCGCCATCCACATTGCCATGGAAAACATCGTTCGCACTTGCTGCGTCTTGTTACCCCGTAACAAGTGCCATCCGCCTACGCCTCCGACAAGAAACGCCGTCGTCAGGTAAGCGGCAAGAACTGTATGGACCAGCCGATAAGGAAAGCTGGGATTGAAGACGATCGCCAGCCAGCTTTCACCCGGGACGAAGCGGCCATCGGACAAAATCTCATACCCGGCGGGAGTCTGCATCCAGGAATTGACTGACAAAATCCAGAATGCGGAAATGAATGTGCCTACAGCCACCATCAGGGTCGCAGTGAAATGCAGCCCACGTCCCACCCGCTTCATCCCGAACAGCATGACCCCCAGAAACCCGGCCTCCAGGAAAAATGCCGTCAGCACTTCATAAGCCATCAGCGGGCCGATCACCCCACCCGCCTTATCGGAAAAAACCGACCAGTTGGTGCCAAACTGGTAGGACATGACAATGCCGGAGACGACGCCCATCGCAAAAGCGACCGCGAATATCTTCACCCAGTAACGGAACAGGTCGAGATAGTGCGGCTTGCCGGTTTTCAGCCACAACCCTTCCAGCACTGCAAGATAACTCGCCAACCCGATGGACAAGGCAGGAAAAATGAAATGAAAGCTGACCGTAAAGGCAAATTGCGCGCGGGCCAGTGAAAGCGCGAGATCGTCAGTCATATGCGTCAATTCCTGTTTGCGGTCGCGTTACGCGCCCAGCCCACCATGCCCCAAGCGAGAATTCCGCATCATGAGTTGCATGTGATGCACGTCATTTGTGCGCGATTACGCCCACAGCGCCTGTCCGCTCTGGTACAGCATGTAGGCGGCAACGACGAAAACCAGCATGGCGAACACGGTCTTGAGCGATCCGCCCGAAGACAACCGCTTTGCCATTGCTGTGCCGAAGAAACCGCCCAGCGCACCCGACACAATGAACACCGCCGCCAGCACCCAGTCCACCAGCCCGGAAACCGCATAGTTGGCCGCAGTGGTCAGCCCAAAGGCTGTCACCGCGACAAGGCTCGTGCCAACGGCATTGATCATCGGCATGGAGGTGGAAGCAATCAGGCCCGGCACAATCAGGAAGCCGCCGCCAATCCCGAAAAATCCGCTGAAAGCCCCGGTGCCAAGCCCATAAGCAACGACCTTTGGCGCGTTTTCACGGTTGCATTGCGCCCCCGGCAGACCCATCGCATTGCGCGAACGCAGCATGACGACACCAATAACAATCATCAACAGGGCAAAAAGGAACAGCAGTTTCTGCCCGTCCACGCTTTTTCCGAGGGTCGACCCGGCAAAGGCCCCGGCGATGCCCGCCCCGGCATAAATCGCACCGCAACGCCACTTTACCGTATGTTGCCGGGCGTGCTGGACAAGCCCGGTGAAGGCATTGGCCGCCACTGCCAGCGCACTGGTCCCGATCGCCACATGCGGGCTTTGCACGCCGACAAGATAGACCATCAACGGCACTGCCAGGATCGAGCCACCGCCACCCACAAGGCCAAGCGAAAAGCCCACCATCAGGCCGGAAACCGCGCCCAGCGCCATGTGGAGTGTATCGATCATCAGCCCTGCTCCGTTCCTACCCTGCCGTCTTGCGCAAGTCCGCCAGGGGCTTTGACCCGGCGAGCACTTCATGCCCTTTCAGCATCAGGTGCCAGTAAACTGGCGGCAGCAACTTTTCCTTGAGGAACCATGACAGGCGCGAAGGCCGGGTTCCATCAATCAACCACGAAGGAAACGTAGGCGCCAGCTTGCCGCCATATGTGAACTCAGCCAGCACGATCTTGCCGCGCTCTACCGTCAAGGGGCAACTGCCATAGCCATCATAACCTGCCTGAAGCGTCACGCCGTCGATCACGGCCAGCAGATTTTCAGCGACCACTGGCGCTTGCTGACGCACGGCGGCGGCAGTCTTGGCATTGCCGCTGCTGCACCCGTCGCCCAGCCCGAAGACGTTTGCAAAGCGCGTATGCTGCAATGAAAACTGGTCAACTTCGACATAGCCTGCCGGATCTGCCAGATCGCTACCGGCCACCACTGCATTGCCTTTTTGCGGCGGGCAAACATGCAGCATATCAAAATCCAGCGTGACCTCGCCACCTGTCTGCCGGAACGTCGCTTGTCGGCCCGGTCCGTCAACCGCGACCAGATTGGATTCGAAATTGAGACCAATTCCGTATCTGTCCACCGTTTCCATCAAAGCCGGAACATAGTCGGCCACACCGAACAATGCTGCCCCGGCGTTGTGGAACTGGACATCCAGATCGCCAAGAACCTTGCGCCCTTCCCACGCGCTGCAAGCCAGATACATCGCTTTTTGCGGAGCACCCGCGCACTTGATCGGCATGGGCGGCTGCGTGAACAGCGCCCGCCCCTTGTCGAGCCGGCTGACGAGCTGCCACGTATAAGGCGCAAGATCATAGCGATAGTTGGAGGTGACGCCATGCTGGCCAAGCGTGGTCTCCAAGCCTTCGATGTCTTCCCAGGCGAGCCTGTTGCCGCAGGACACCACCAGCCAATCATATTCCAGCCGCTGTCCATCATCGAGCAGCACTGCGTTGTTGGCAGGGTCATAACCTTGCGCACTGGCGCGTATCCAGCGCACACCTTTGGGCATAACGTGCGCCATAGGACGCGTCGTCTGACTCTGCGAGAACACGCCGCCGCCCACCAGCGTCCAGCCCGGTTGGTAAAAATGTGTGTCACTCGGCTCGACGATGGCAATATCCAGCCCCTTGCGGCGGGCCAGCAACGATGCAGCGGTAGAGATACCCCCCGCCCCGCCACCAACAATGACGATGGAGTGCCTTTCTGGTGCGCTGCCTTCCGCCCGCCCGGACTGCGCCCTGACCGCCTGATTGAGCGCGGGGACAACGCTGCCTTCGCTTGCCAACAGTTCTGAACGCGCACCAGAGCCACAAAACGCAAGGACAGGCCCCGGCAGTGTCATGACTGCATCGCAAAAATCCGCCGCAGTATCAGGGCCAATCATTTCGCGGGTCACAGGGATATAGCGCGTGGCAATGCCGCAGTCCGCAGCCTCCGCCGCCAGTTCGGCCCAGTCCGGCTGGTCAGGCGCCTCGCCGTCGGGACGGTTGCAGATAACGGAACGAAAGCCGATTTCGGCCAGTCGCGCCATGTCGCCACGCGCCAACTGCCCTGAAACAGCCAATCGGTCATGCAATTTGCGGATCTGCATTGTCTCTCTCCACTGCAGCCATCACCCCCGATACGGTGAGCGATGGGGAAGGAATATGTGGCCCCTCGGCATTGCTGGATGGGGGGGACACGCGAGGGGCCACGTCCGCACAACCAGCCCCGTCAGAGCTGGTTGATCGGAATTTTCAGATAGCTGACGCCGTTATCTTCCGGTTCGGGCATGTGCCCAGCACGCATGTTAACCTGCACCGATGGCAGGATCAGCACCGGCATATCCAGCGTGGCATCGCGCGCATTACGCATGGCCACGAACTCCTCCTCGCTCACACCATCGTGAACGTGGACATTGCCGGCCTTCTGCGCTTTGACCGTGGTTTCCCAGGCATATGTATCGCGTCCGGGAGCCTTGTAATCGTGGCACATGAACAGCCGTGTATCGTCGGGGAGCGAGAGCAAGCGCCGGATGGACCGATAGAGCATCGCCGCATCGCCACCGGGGAAGTCAGCGCGTGCCGTGCCGTAATCGGGCATGAACAGTGTATCGCCCACAAACACCGCATCGCCAAAGACATAGGCCATATCCGCCGGCGTATGGCCGGGCACGTGCATCACGATGCCATCAATTTCACCAATTTTGAAAGTTTCACCATCGGCAAAAAGGTGATCGAACTGAGACCCGTCGCGCGCAAAATCGCTGCCCGCGTTGAAGACTTTGCCGAAGACACCCTGAACGATCGCGATCTCACGACCAATGGCAAGCGTGCCGCCCAGCCGTTCCTGAAGGTATGGTGCAGCGGACAAGTGATCCGCATGCGCATGAGTCTCGATATGCCACTTCACTTTCAAATTATTAGAAGTAACATATGCAATTACTGCATCGGCAGAAGTGGTCGAGGTTCGCCCGGATTTCGGGTCGTAGTCCAGAACCGAGTCGACGATCGCCGCTTCAAGACTGGCAGGATCGTGCACGACATAAGTGACAGTGAATGTCGCTTCGTCAAAAAAAGCGCAAACCTCCGGCCTCTTTTCAGGATTTTCCATGGCCCGCACAATCTGGGCGCCAGCAGTGGCAAGCGTTGTATCGGCAGCATTGGCAGCACCGGAAGGCATGGTCATGGTGTTCTCGCTCATACGACTCTCCATTAATCATCAATTAAATTAATTATGAATATGTATTGCGTCAAGCATTTCTTGCGAGTATGATGCCGGAATGCAGCCAACACCTTCAAATACCGCCGATTCAGGGTTTCAAACCACTGGCCCCTGCCCGCTTCACATCGGTGATCCCGCCCCGCAATTCAGCGCCCGCAGCACAACCGGGCCTGTTTCACTTTCAGATTTTCGTGGGCGATGGCTTATTCTCTTCTCCCACCCCGGCGATTTTACACCCGTTTGTACCACGGAATTCGTCGCGCTGGCACGGGCGGCGGACGATTTTGCAGAACGCAATTGCGCGCTGATGGCGCTTTCAGTCGATTCGCTATACGCCCACCTCGCCTGGGTCAGGCTGATCCGCGATCATTACGATGTGGAGGTCCGCTTTCCCATCGTGGAAGACCCGACGCTCGTCATCGGTCGCGCTTACGGCATGGTTTCGGCAAGCGCCCACGATGCCGCCGCGGTGCGCACCACGTTCTTCATCGACCCTGATGGTATAGTCCGCGCGACGACATGTTACCCCGTGACAGTGGGCCGCTCTGTCAGGGAAATGCTGCGAACTCTCGCAGCCTTGCAGGAAAGCGATGCGGCAGGCGCTCTCGCCCCGGAAGGCTGGCAACCAGGTGACCCTTTGCTGTGCCAGCCTGAAGCAACGCTGGACGATGCCTTTTCCACGTCCGACGCACTGTCATGGTTTCTGAAGGAGAAGCCCAATGGCTGAGCACACTTCAGGCAACCGCGACGATGAAGCCCTGATCGACCGGCTTAAAGCCATCGCCCACCCCTTACGCTTTGCAATCCTGCAATCACTGGGCCGCGGAGAAGCAAGCGTGAGCGAGATCGAACAGGCAAGCGGCATTGGCCAGCCCACCTTGTCGCAACAGTTATCCGTGTTGCGGGGGGCCGGACTTGTCATCACGCGGCGGCAATCCAAACAGGTGTTCTATACCCTGGACAACGACGCCATCGCGCAATGCGCGCAAGAGATCGCCGCGCTGTCCCCTTCGGCCATCAGCAGCCCCGGCGCGCCAAGCGCGGCGCACCAATCTCGAAGCGGCGCAGCGGTATTTGCCACGGTATCCCCGCGCTGACCGCACGGGACGGTCACGGCGCTGCATTTGCACAACGCCGGTTGCCCTGTGCAGATGTTCAGCATAGAGGGCTTGGCTCCAATCGAAGCCGGGTGAACTGATGTCCAATAGCGTGTTGTCGCAGCCCTACAGGGCCGTATTTTCCCAGATCGAGGACAAGGCCCGCAGCCTTTGGTCAGCCGAGGCCGTAGAGCGCACGGACCTTTCAAGCGACAATACAAGGCGGCGCTATGTCCTGGGCATGTTCCCTTACCCTTCAGGCAATGCCCACATGGGCCATGTGCGGGTCTATACGATTTCTGACGTGATTGCCCGCGTATCGCGGCTGCGCGGGTTCAACGTGCTGCATCCACTGGGCTGGGACGCCTTTGGCCTGCCGGCAGAAAACGCGGCCATCCAGAACAACGTCGATCCTGCCGTCTGGACCGCGGAAAACATCCGCAAGATGAAGGACGAACAGCT
>JAGREQ010000069.1 GCA_020446465.1 Novosphingobium sp.
CGCTGGTTTTCGGTGGTCGCGCCGAGCAAACATAATAGCAGGAAGAACGCCATCATCGCGGTTACGAAGTCGGCGGAGGCCACTTTCCACGCGCCGCCATGGTGACCGCCGGCAACGACAGTGACTTTCTTGACGATGATCGGGGGAGGCGGATCGTTTTTTCCGCGCGGGGTCTTTCCGGCCATGAGCTTTACTTACCCCGCATCGCATCGAGCAGTTCAGACAGGCCCGGTCGGAACGCGTGGCCAAGGCCGGATCGCGCGCTTTCAACAACCAGCGGCTGCGGCCACCCGTGGAGGCTGGCGATGACGACTTGCTTGACCGCGTGGAAAATCTGTTCGTCCTGTTCGATCACCTGTTTCAACCGCCCGGCCATTGGCGCCACGATACCATAGGCCAGGAGGACGCCCATGAAGGTGCCGACCAGTGCCGAGCCGATCATGCCGCCAAGGACGGAGGGCGGCTCGTCGATTGAGCCCATCGTTTTTACAACACCCAGAACGGCGGCGACAATCCCCAGCGCGGGCAGGGCGTCGGCAAGGTTCTGCAAGGCGTGCTGGGGTTCGTGCATTTCATGGAAATGCGTCTTCATGGCATTGTCCATGACTTCTTCCACAGCATGAACTTCCAGCGTTCCCGATGACACGACAATCAGCGTCAGCGTGTCGCAGATCAGCGCGGTAAGGGGCTTGTTGGCCAGTATTTTGGGAAACTCGGCGAATATCGCAGAGTTTTGCGGCTCCTGCACATGCGGTTCCAGCGCCACCGGCCCGTCGGACCGCAACAGCTTCATCAGCCGAGTGGTCAGGATTACGGCGTCGATATGGTCCTGCTTTGTATGACGCGGGCCTTTGAATATCTTGCCGAACGATCCGCCCAGCGCCTTCAGTTCGTGCATGGAATTGCCGGTGATGACCGCGCCCACTGCCGCACCACCGATAATCAGCATTTCGTGCGGAATGGCGTGCATGACAGGGCCAAGCGCGCCGCCCGTCAAGGCGAAGCCCCCGAAAACCATGACAAGAAGAACAACGACCCCGATCGCAGCAAACATTACCGATTCCCTTCTGGCGCTGGTGCGTCAGCGCAATTGATCAAACAGGCTGATGCCAGCCAGACGCGTAAAGCTGGCCTGGCTCGCTTCGAGCACGACCATGGTTTGCTGAAGCTGTGCGATGGTGCTGGCGATGTCGGTGCCGCCGATCTCCGATTGCTCCGCAGCGCGCAATTCACCAAGGTCGGTCTGGCGTTCGACGGTAAGGTCGATCCATGCCAGCCTTGCCCCAACGACAGTTTGTGACGTTGTGACGGCATCCAGCCCGGCAGACAGCGAACCCAGCGCATCGCGTGCCGCCGCCGCAGGGTCTGCTGCCGCGCCTGCCAGTGCTTCGCCCAGCGTTTTAACCACGGCTAAGATGTTGGTGGAGGTGCCCGCGACATCGAAGTTCAGAAACTCCGGCCCGGTCAGCCCGCGCGTCACGCTTTGCCCATCGCCCAGCGACAAGTCGCCTGAACTCGCCGTGCCGAGATAGACTGCGTTACCCGCTCCATCGAGGCTATAGGCATTGCCGGCTGTTTCCCCGCCGAACAAGGCGTGTCCGGCTGAATCGCGCGTGTTGGCCAATGAGACGAGATTCTGGTGAATCTGTTCCAGTTCGGTGCCGATCCCGGCGCGCTGTTCGTCTGTTAGGATATCGCTGCCGGCCTGAACGGCAAGGTCACGGGCGCGTGTGATATATTCCGCAAATGACGAGAGCGCGGAGTCAGCCAGGGTAAGGTCGGCACTGGCGCGGTTGGCGTTGGCCATGTCGATTGTCGTCATCCGGTCAGCGCGGGCGAGGACCCGCAGCCGCGATGCGGCAACCGGATCATCGGATGAGCGCTGCAGCCTTTCGCCACGGCCTATCTGCTGCTGCAGGCTTTCGGCCTGTCCGCGCAGAGAGGACATGTCGGTTCTGGCTCTTTCGTAGAACGCGCTGGTGCTGGTGCTGAAAATTGTCATGGCCTGCCTCACCTGATCCCCAGAAGTGTGTCGATGATATCGGATGCCACCTGCATTACGCGCCCGGAGGCCTGAAACGCCTGCTGGAAACGGATGAGGTTGACAGCTTCGTGGTCGAGATCGACACCCGCCTGCGCCTGGAGCGCGATTTTGGCCGTCGATGCGATAGAATTGATCGTGTCGCGGGTGACAGCGCGGCCTTGCACCGTGCTTGAAATGTCAAACAGCAGCGCATCCATCCGCCCGGCGGGGTTGCTCGACGAGAGCGCATCGCGCAGCGCCACAAGATTATCCGGATCGCGGCTGTTTGGCCCGGCACCTGCCGGAGCAGTGGCAAGAAGCGCCCCATCATTGAAAGCAAGCGCAATGTCACCGGCATTCGTTCCGGTCAGCAGGGGTTGTCCGGCTGATCCATCAAGCGCAACGCCGCCTGTCTGAATGCCGTTGACAGTTGCAATGAGGTCAGCGGCGATCGTGTCGAGATCGACTTTCATATCGGCCAGTTTGCCCAGCGCCTGACTGCGCCCGACAAGCGATCCGGACAGCGGGCTGAGCGGGTTGCCATCAAGCGTGAAGGAAATCGTGCCGTCGCCTGCCGTCTGCATGGCCAATGGATAGCTTGTGCCATTTGCAACAAGCTGCGCCCCGCCTGAACTGCCAATGCGGACTTCGACTGTCTGGTCCGCAGCAATGGTGGTGTGAACATCGACATGGTCAGAAAGCTGCTGGAGCAGGGAATCGCGCTGATCGAGCAGGACGGTCTGGTCGCTTGACGCATCGGATGCGCGGGCAAGGCGCAAGTTCACGCGCGACAGTTCCTCGGCAAGCAGGTTGACTTGCGCGACATCATCGCTGGCTTCGAAACGCAGGCCTTCGCCAACGGCATCAAGGCTGGACGACGCAACGTTGAACGTGCGCGTCATGGTGCGCGCGTCCTCGATCACGGCGGCGCGCAAGCTGGGATCGAGAGGGTCTGCGGCAAGCTGTTGCAGCGATGCTTCGAAATTGACGATGGCAGGATAGACGCCCGTTTGTTCGAGCGCTGTTTCGATGTTTTCCAGGCCTGCCACTTCGGCATTGGCGCGGGCAGCGTCTGCCCCGGTGCGGCGCACTTCGGCTTGCCGGAAGAGATCCGCATTGCGAACCACCCGGTCCAGCCGCACGCCCGACAGCGAGACATCGCCAATCCGGCCAAAGCTGCCTGTCGAGGCCACTTCTTCAAGCTGGACAGTGCGGCGGACATACCCGTCTGTCGAGGCATTGGCGATGTTCTGTGCGGTCACGTCCAGTGCGATGCGCGCGGTGCGCGCTCCGCTGGCGGCGATGGAAAGAAGATCGGACGCCATGGCTCAACGCTCCCCTTGTGGCAGGTGTCTGGACAGTTGCGCCTCAATCATCGCGGCAAGCCCAAAGGCGCCGGTCCTGGATGCGATCTCGGCAAAGTTTTCATCCTGCATCTGGCGAAAAGTCGTCATGCCTTCGCCGGACAGCAGATCGTTCCCGAAGTTTGTCTTGCGCGCTTCGGCCAGCATTCGCCGCAGGAAGATGGCTTCGAACTGCTTCGCCGCATCGGCCAGTTGTTTGCGATCACCGACGCGCGGGCCATCCGGTGAGGCCGGGGCTGAAGCGATGGACAAGGCGGGCAGGGCGGACATCAGATAACTACCATTTCCGCCTTCAGCGCACCGGCCTGCTTCAGCGCTTCGAGAATGGCGACAAGGTCGGCAGGGCCAACGCCCAGGAGGTTCAAGGCGTCCACGATTTCAGCCAGCGACGCACCGGGCTGGAATATGGCCACACGTTCGCCCTGTTCCTCCACGGTAATGTCGCTCGACTGTTCAATCGCGGTCACGCCGTCGCTGAACGGGGCAGGCTGGACGACGCGGGGCTGTTCGTCGATGCGAACTGTCAGCTTGCCGTGGCTGATGGCGGCGGGTGAAAGCCGCACCGCGCTGTTGATGACGACGGTGCCAGTGCGGCTGTTTACGATGACCCTTGCTGCCGTTTCGGCAGGCGTGACATCCAGCATTTCTATTGCCGCCATCATGCTGGCGCGGGCATCGCGACCCGGCGGCAGGCGCAAGGCGATAGTCACGCCATCCTCCACTGAGGCCGTGCCCGGCAGCATCGTGTTGATGGCATCGCGCACGCGACCTGCGGTCAGGAAATCGGCGTTGAAAAGGTTGAAGCGAACCATCTCCCCATTGTCGAACCCGGTGGCGACTGCGCGTTCCACGCTGGCGCCATCTGCAATGCGGCCGACGGTAGGCACGTTGATCGTGACGTTCGAGCCATCCTTGGCTGAAACGCCAAGCCCGCCCACGGCAAGGTTGCCTTGCGCCATGGCGTAAATCTGCCCGTCCGCACCGATCAGCGGCGTCAGGATCAGCGCACCACCGCGCAGGGACTTGGCCTTGCCGATCGTTGAAACGGTAACGTCGATCCGTTGGCCGGGCTTGGCAAAGGCGGGGAGATCAGCCGTAACCATGACGGCTGCCGCATTCTTGAGACCAGGTGAAACGCCCGGCGGCAGTTGCAGGCCCATGCGGCCTGAAACGCCTTTCATCGCCTGTGTCACATATTCCAGATTGTCGTCGCCCGTGCCGGCCAGACCAACGACAATACCGTAGCCGGTCAACTGGTTGGAGCGCACACCCTGGAACTGGCCAAGATCGCGCACACGCTCTGCCCTGGCCGATTGCGGAAGCAGGAGGCCAAAGGTCAGCAGGGCGCAGAGTATCATGCGAAACATCATCATCACCTCAGAAAGGGCTGATCATATTGAAAAAGCGGGATAGCCAGCCCTGACGGCTGGAGCGTTGCAGCGCGCCCTTGCCCGAATATTCGATGTAGGCATCGGCCACGCGGGTGGATGCAATGCGGTTTTCCATGTCGATATCGGCAAGCCGCACGATACCGGAAAACTGCACCCATTCCTTGCCCTGGCTCAGCAACATGCGCTTTTCCCCTTTGACCAGCGCGGTGCCATTGGCCCGCACTTCGGCGATGGTGACGGAAAGCGTGGCCGAGAGGGTGGAAGTCTGGCCGGCATTTCCCTGACCATTGAACGACGAATTGGCCGAACCTTTAAGGGCAGCGGCGCTCAAAAAGCTGAAGGGGCCGCTCACCGGCGGGACCAGACCGACACCGCCATCCTTGCTGTTCTTGGCATTGACGGATTTTGATGTGGTTGTGCTTTCGACCAGAACGATCGTCAGCGGATCGCCCACGCGCCGGGCGCGCAGCCCTTCGTGCAAGGCAGCGTATCCGGTGCTGGCGTTGAAAATGCCGCCCGTTGCAGGCGAGGTATTGCCGGTTATCGCGTTTTCAAAGCCGGGGCTGACAGGTGCCGCAGGCGGCAGCGTTGCCTCGAAACCGGGGGAGCGTTTTTTCGCCAGCGCAGGGCTGGCCGTTACGGACAACGCGGCAAGCGCGGCGAGCGAGATGATCATGCGGGCCATCATCACAACGTCTGGTTCGCGTTACGCAGCATTTCATCGACTGCGGAGATCATCTTGGAATTGATTTCATAACCGCGCTGGGTTTCGATCATGTCGACCAGTTCCTGCACGATATTGACGTTGGACCCTTCCAGCATCCCCTGCCGTATATGGCCGCGTCCGCCTTCGCCGGCGATACCGATCTGGGCCGGGCCGCTGGCGCCGGTTTCCAGCAGGAAATTGTCCGCCGCTGCCTGAAGCCCGCCGGGGTTGGCGAAGCTGGCAATGGTCACCTGGCCCAGTTCTGTGGGGCTGGACTGTCCGGCGATGACGGCAGAGACAGAACCGTCTTCCGAAATGCTGAGCGATGTGACGCCTTCGGGAACGGTAATTGGCGGCTGGACCGCATAGCCTTGCGTCGTGACCAGCAGGCCATCGGACGAGCGGGTAAAGTTGCCAGCCCGCGTATAGCCAAGCTGGCCACCGGGCAGTTCCACCTGAAAGTATCCGTCGCCATCCAGCGCCAGATCGAGCGGATTGCCCGTGGTGTTGAGCGTGCCTTGCGTGGCGATGCGGGTGGTGGACTGGATAGCAACCCCGGTGCCGAGGTTAAGCCCGGTCGCATATGTCGTCTCGCTGGAGCTTTGCTGACCGGCCACCCGCGCATCCTGATAGGCGAGCGTGGCAAAATTGGCGCGATCACGCTTGAAGCCGGTAGTGCCCACATTGGCAAGGTTGTTGGCAATGACGCGCATACGCGCATCTTGCGCTTCCAGCCCGGTGCGGGCGACGTGGAGAGCAGATCCTGGCATGATGTTTCCTTTCCTCAGCTGAGACGCATCAGGCGCGCGCCGCCTTCATCAAGTTCGCGCGCGGTGGAGATAAGTTTGGTGCGGATGTCGAACAGGCGCTGGGCCTCGATCATGTCGACAAGTACTTGTGTTGAAGAGACGTTCGATTGTTCAAGCGCGCCGGGCGTGACACGGGCATCGGCATCGGATGGCAAAACCCCGCCCTCCCGCACGCGAAACAACCCGTCGAGGCCTTTCTCGATCTGACTGCCCGCGAAGCTGGCGAGCTTGAGCCGCTCCACTTGCACGGGCGGTTGATCGGGGGTGGCCGGATCGGTGAGCATCACCGCGCCATCGGGTGCTATCGAAACATGCGTGCCAAGCGGCACTGTCACAGGGCCGCCTTCTCCGATGACCGGCAGGCCATCGCCGTTTTGAACAACACCCGTTGCCGACACGGAAAGGTCTCCGCGCCGGGTATAGGCTTCTGTCCCGTCCATTGCCTGCACGGCCAGCATGACCTTGCCGTGCATGGCGATGTCGAGTGCGCGCCCGGTCTGGTTGATCGCGCCTTCCTTCAGCGATGCGGTGTGCACTTCCGATCGGTTCATGGCGCGCACTTCCAGCGCCGGGCCATCCACAGTCACCGGCGATGCCTGCAACAGTTCCGCGCGAAAGCCGATTGTCTGGGCATTGGCGAGGTTGCTGGCTAACATGCGCTGGCGCACCATCGAGGCGTTCATGCCCGATACGGCGGTATAGATCAGTCGGTCCATGACCAGTCAGCCTTCATCAGGTCCGCAAGTTGATGATGGTCTGGCTGATCTGCGTGGCGGTATCGATCGCCTTGGCATTGGCCTGGAAATACCGCTGGGCAGTGATCAGGCCAACCAGTTCCTCGGCAATATCGACGTTGGATCGTTCAAGCGCGCCTGACAGCATGTCGCCGAACGATCCAGCGCCGGGAACACCAAATGTCGGCGCGCCGGAAATGCCGGTCGCCTCCCAGTTGGAAGACCCGACCTGACGCAGTCCCGTGGGTGAAATGAAGGACGCCAGCGCCACGGTGCCGATGACGTCATTGCTGCCATCGGTGTAGGACGCGATCATGCTGCCGTCGATATCAACGGTAACGCCGGCAAATTCTGCGCCTCCCCCGTTGACGAGCGGGATTTGCGCGTTGACCGGCGCATCAACGGCAGGGTTTGCGCCCGGCGCAAAGATTTGCAGAATGTTGTTGGACCCGTCCTGGACAAAACCGTTCTCGTCCAGTGTGAACGCGCCGTTGCGGGTAAACAGCGCATCGCCTGTTGTTGCGCTTTGCGTTGCGAAGAACCCGTTCCCGCTGATGGCAAGATCAAGCGCGGAGCCGGTCTGTTCGATCGGGCCGGTGGCAAAGTTCTGGGCGATCGTTTCTACCGTGGAGCCGATACCTTCGACCATCTTGGGGTTGGAATAGGAAGACCCCGCCACGAGATCGGCGAATTGCGCGGTCGATTTCTTGAAGCCGGTGGTTTCGGCATTTGCAATGTTATGGGCTGTCACGTTGAGATCGGTCTGGGCGTTTTTCAGCCCACTGAGCGAGATGTAAAAAGACATGTCGGAAAACTCCCTTTACGCAGAGGTGGTTGGTTGTGCCGGATCGGTCGCAGCAGGCTGCATGGCCGATAAGGCGTCGATCCGGGCGGCAATCGTTTTGAGCGTGCTGTTGACTTCGGCGATGCCCGCCAGAGAGGAAAACTGCGCCATCTGGGCCAGCATTTCCTTTTGATCGACCGGATCGAACGGGTCTTGATGCTGCATCTGCACGGTCATCAGGCGCAGGAAATCACCCTGGTCGAGCGATCCCAGCCCGCTGGACGAACCGGATTGGGCGGCGGCGCTGCTTGCCGCACTTTGGGTAGCAGTTACGTTCATTTGAGCCTCACAGTTTCAAGAATCAGTTGTTTTGCGGTGGACAGCGCCTCGACCATGTTCTGATACTGGCGTGCGCTTTCGAGCATCTCGACCATCTCGGCATTTTCATCGACCGGCGCTTTCCAGATGTCGCCATTCGCGTCGGCCAGCGGATGATCAGGGTTGTGCTCGCGGATGGGCGCAGCCTTGTCGCGCACGACCGAGGTCACGTGCACGGCTGCAAGGCCGCTCGCCCGGTCGAGGTCTTCGGCAAATACCGGGCGCAAGGGGCGGTATGCGCCGTCCTCGGTTCCCGCCACGGTGTCCGCGTTGGCAAGGTTGGACGCAGCCGCGTTCATCCGCACCAGTTGGGCAGACATGCCGCGCTGGGCGAGGTCAAACAGGGAAAGGGTAGGGCCAGCCACCGTTATTCGCCCTTCAGCGCGCGGGTGATGGTATCCACACGCCCGCGAATGAAGGACAATGTCGCTGAATAGCCGACAGCGTTCTCCGAAAACGCGACCTGCTCCATCCCCAGTTCAACGGTATTGCCATCGAGCGAGGACATTACCGGCTGGCGATAAAGGGTGGCCATGCCCGTCGCCCGGTCGGCATCCACGCCGTTCATGCGCGCATTCAATGCTGCGGCGAAGTCGATGTCGCGGGCCTTGTATCCCGGCGTTGCCGCATTGGCGATGTTGGATGCCAGCAATCCCATGCGCTGAGAGCGCAGTTCCAGCGCGGCCCCGTGTATTCCAAACAGCGTTTCATTCATCGCTTTGGCTCCATGTCCATGTTTGCCGGACACACAGCAAACAGCGTGCCAAGTGCGGATTTCCGGGCATTTTCGAACATTTCAGCTTGCAAACC